>CAKUZO010000016.1 GCA_934717895.1 uncultured Candidatus Melainabacteria bacterium
TGGATGAATTTGTTGAAGTTTCAGAATTCCAACTTGATAATAATGATGTCAGGTTGAACAAACTTCGTCTTTTAAATTTCGATATTTCTCAAGACATTATTTAGGACACTGTGAACTTTTTTGAGGATAGTCCAACTGATGAAATTTGTCCATATTGTAGTACTGAAGTTGAACTTCCACCTCATAAAGGGATTTTTGAATGTCCCGAATGTGGAAAGTTGATTGTCAGTTGTTCAAAGTGTGAACCGAACAAGCACAATTGCAGTAATTGTAAATTATATCAACTTGCAGAAAAACAGGAGAAATAATGAAATTAGAATTTGAAAAGTTACAGGCCCAATATAATGCTGTAGTTTTACAAAATAAGAGTTTGCAAAAAGAATTGATAGGAAAAACGGAAATATTGAATAGCGTTGAGGTCTATGTAAACGCTTTAAAACTGTTTCCGGATATAAGAAATTCTATACTAAAAATTTTAAGAAAGAGGTGAAAAAATGAAGGCATTTCTGATATGGGCGGTCTTTGTATATTTGTGGATGATGTGGAGTAAATAGGAGAGAATAAATGAATGATAATTTAAAATTTCGATATTACAATGAGTATTCAGGAAAGTTGGTTTGTCCTGATAACTACCAAAATGTAGATGCAATATATGAATGTATCAAACAGCAAGTTTCATTTGATGAAGATATAAAGCCGTTACCATTTAATCATACTGGTGACGGTCTTATTTTTTCTCAATGTATGGGCAAAAAAGATAAAAACGGCAAAGACCTATATGTTGGGGATATTGTAGAGGTTCGTTATCCTTATGAATGTGGATACGAAACTGAAGAAATGACCGTTGTCTATAATGAAGATTGTTGCGCATTCGGATTCCAAAATAAAAAAGGATTTATCGAATATTTGACGGATTCAGATATTCCGTACAATCCCGATGATTATGAAATTATTGGACATTGTTATCAGCCAAAAGGAAGGGAGCAGGCATGTACAGAACTATAATCCGCTGTACTAAAAAAAAACAGTGGAAAATGCTTAAACTGCAAATTCTTTAGCAAATCATATGTTGCTCATGGTCGAACTTATGGAAATTGTAAAGCTTCAGATGGAATAAAAACAGAAAATTTTAACGTTGAGGATTTTACCTGTAAAGAAAATAAAAGTTTTTCAGATTATTCAGAAGCAGAAATGCAAAGTGCTATTGATTCGGTAAATAAAGACCTTGCAAATAAAGCCCTAAAGAAATGGGCAAATAGTTATTATTGCAAGGCGGATGCAAAAGCAATTATAAAAGCGAGGAAAAAATGGTAGAAAGATATGAAACTAACAAAGCCTTGAAGGAAGGCATAGCCTTTTTGGTATATGAATTACGCCAACAGAAAGGTCTATATAATAATTTAGATGGAGAATGGTCAAGACTTTTCAGTAATTTTGCGAAAGTAAACTGGGATGCACAGAACTATGAAAGAAAACTGGATAAAATTAAAGAAATTATAAAAGATTGTGATAAATCAGATGTGATATTTAAACAAATTTTTGAAGTTTTGGAAGATGAAAAAGTTAATTGTACGAAAAAATCGTACATTCCAAATTAAATTAGGAGAAATTAAAAGATGAAAATAAATTCTGATATTGAGCATGAATCGGCTCAAAAAGAAATCAATAGACTTTGCACCGAAAATTCAAGATTACAAAACCTATTTGATGAAATTGACCTTATTGTAGAAGGAAATCTTTGCGATGACGATTGCGATTTTTGCCCTACAAATTGTGAATGCGATTGGAGGAAGATTCAAGATATTACAAAAAAGAGGATGGAAAATGACAGATAAAATAATTATTAAAAATGCACACTGTGTATATTTTGAGGGACAAACTGGATTGTGCAAAGCAAAAGAATTTACAAAATGTAATCCAGTGAATTGCAAATTATATACAATAGATGAATTATCGACAATACTTGGTTTGCAAAATAGAAATGCAAAACTAGAACAAGAATGCGAAGAGCTGAAGAAACAATTACAAAATCCCGAAGTTGCTGTTGCACTAACTGATGTACGAACTGGCGAAAGAGAAGTTTGGCGAAAATTGGGAAGTAAGGCTCAAAAATACAAAAAAGCACTTGAAGAAATCGAAAGCCTTTGTAAAAACGAAGCTTGTGCTCCTTGTAAAGAGCTGGAAGAAAACGACCATTGCGACGAGTGTCATGGCAAGATAATATTAGACATCATCAACAAAACAAAGGAAGAGAATCAATGCGAACAATAGAAGAAATCAAAAAACAAATAAATTCTGGCAAAAAATGTAAAAAAGACTGTTTTTCTCATAAATTTATAATACATAATTTTTGTATTCTATGCAAAGCGTTTAAAGATAGTCCATATCATCAAGAATTTTTAAAAGATAAAACTGATGAAGAAATTGCTTTTGAAATACAAGAATTTGAAAAGGAGCTGGATGATGATTAAAAATACTGAATTTGAAAATTTGATAAATACATTACCTGTAAGAATACAACGGAAAGAAGAAGTTCAATGTTCGTGTGGGGCAATACATACTGAAACCGTTGGATATCAACTGAAATTAGATATAGATAGACACTATAGCGGTGACCACAATCAATTTATTAGACCAATATATAGATTATATTATGAATGTTCTAAATATATTTTAAGGGGACAATATATAGGATACACAGGCGGTTTAGGCTTTTGCACTATTAAAGATGCCTATGATTATTTATTACGACATTTGAAACAAGAAGGAATTGAACTGGAGGTAAATAATGGATGATATTCAATTCAAATTTTGGGATGAAGAGAACAAGGTTATGATACCTTGGGACTGTGTTTGTCAAACCGCTTTTAATCGTATCAGAACTAAGGGTAATGAAATTCAGCGTTATGGGTTAATGTATTATTTATTTACAACTCCTGAAAAATTTATTCCTTTACAATTTACGGGAAAAAAGGATATTAAACAAAAACCTATTCATAGGGGAGATATATTACGGTCTGATGATTATCCTTTTATGAGCCATGGGCAGGATAATTATTACGCTGAAGTCTGTTGGGATGATGAATCTGCAAGTTATTTTTATTATACCTTTAAAAATCCTAAATTTAATGATGTTAGTGGTATTAGTACAGGAAATACTGGTGATTTAAGTGAATATGCTTGGGAAGTTATCGGCAATATCTATGAAAATCCTGAATTATTGGAAGTTACAAACAAAATAAAGGAGGACAAGGAATGGAAATAATTTTAACAAATGATGATAATGGTGAAGTTATAATAAATTGTAGCGATATTAGCATGATTAGACCTATGCATGGCTGTGAAAATAAAACAGTTATCTTTTTTACTCGTGGTGGAATGTTAGAAATCAATGAATCTTTTAGAAATGTAGTAGCAAAATTGCAGGATTCGGAATAATTGAGGTAAATATAATGCAAGATAGATATAAGTTTAAAATATGGGATAAAACTGAAAAAAAGTTTTTACCGTTGGATTCTAAAACCGAGAATACAGATTCTTGGATAAGTATTGATAATACTGGGGTTTATTTAGTTGAAAGAGATAATGCACGAGATGTAGCTTTTTTCACAGATATTACTGAGGATGTAATTATTTTGCAATGCACAGGATTAAGAGATAAAAATGGCAAAGAAATTTGTGACGGTGATATTTTAAATCTTTATGTCAGTTCTAAAAAACTTTATAGGTATCAAGTTAAATACGAAATAGGAAGTTTTATGTTGGTATCACAAGATGAAATATTTGACTTCCCAAATGTATGGAATAGTAACGTGTATCCATTATCTCAACTTTATTTTGAATATCAAAATGAGGAAAATTATATAGAACAATGTGAAGTTGTTGGCAATATCTATGAAAATCCCGAACTATTGGAGGTTGGAATACTGGCATGAAAAGATTTGATGCAACCATAGAATTTAATGTTCCTGAAGATATAACAAGGGATGAATTTGAAGAGTGGTTAAAATACAAAATACTTGGTTGGGGCGGTTGTTCTTGCAACAATCCTCTGATAGATAAAAATAACAATGAATTATCTTCTAATTACAGCATTAGAGAATGGTAAACAGAAACGGAGGGCTTATGAGTGGTTTTGATTATGAAGAGCCGCCAAAATATAAAATTTTGAATATAATGCCATTGATTCAAAACAATAAACGAAAAGAATGCAACTGCAAAAATAGGACCTTTGAAGTTGATTCGATAAACAGACTTGTATATTGCAGAAAATGTGGTCAGGTTGTTGATGCGTTTGAGGCGATTGAAGAATTATTGAAAAACGATTCAATGTTTGAACAACATTTATCAGGCCAATACGAATATGCAAAGGAATTAACTGCGTGGTTTCACAATCACAAAGAACCTATTGCTTTAAAAGAAATGTTATCGTACTACAGACGAGGTTTATACCCATATTGTCCGGCATGTGGAAAGATGATAGATTTATCGAATATAAAAATGTGGGGAAACAAAGAATTTTTAAACAGACCCAAAACTCCAGAACCGTGACAAACTGTCACGGTTTTAAATTAGTCAGATAAAAAGGTTTGACAAGTACAAACAAAAGCAGAAAGGATAAAAAGATGAAAGAAGTACAAGTTGTTGAGCCTATTAGGAATAAGGAAGATATAAATAAGATTTTAGGTTGGTTTCATGATAACTATCCTAAATATGAGGTGATTTTTTCACTTGGGATTTATAGTGGACTGCGCGTATCGGATATTTTGAAATTAAAAATAGAAGATGTTACAGATACCGATTTTGTAAGGATCAGGGAACAAAAAACAAATAAATATAAGATGTTTCCATTAAGTCCAATGATTAAAAAACTTTTATCTCGATATTGTAACGGCAGGTCATTGGCTGAGCCGTTATTTTTAGGGAATAAAGGACAAAAACTGGACCGTTCGCAGGTTTATAGAATGATAAATCGTGCTTGCTGCGAACTTGGAATCAAAGGAAATTTTGGAACTCACACAATGAGAAAAACATTTGGATATCATCATTACAAAAAATTCCGTGATGTTGCAATTCTGCAAGCAATCTTCAATCATTCATCACCTGAAGTTACAAAACGATATATTGGTATTACGCAAGATGAAATCAATAACAGTTATTTATCTATAAATTACGATGAAGAGGATGAAGGGACACAATTACTGAATAAATACAATTTTTATGATGTTGCTTTTGAAAAATCAAATATTAAACAGAATATCTATTCAGCGGATACTGCTGAAAAAATTGTAAAATATCTGAGAAATTATATTGAAATGGGTTCAGGACGTCATAGGGATTTTGCAATAGATTTATTAGATGTTGCATGCAAATAAATCATATTGCTTTTTTAATCCTTATGGTTGAAAAAATGTTTAATATAGTTTATAATAAAAATATAAGGGAGTTGACTAAACTCCACTGAAGTTTAGCCAACTTATCGTTCCCTTATATGAATCTAGAAATAATTTGTAAAAGGTGTCCTACTACGAATAGGGCATCTTTTATTATTCTTCGTTTCATATTTTCACCTCCTTTCACCCTTAAACTCGTTCTGTTTGTGATGGTGCTTGGGAGGTATTGGAACTACCCTTATATTTTGTTTTCAAAGTTCTATGGGTTTATATTACCATAAAAGTATATTAAGATATATTAAGAAAAAGCACATTGATTTTTCTAATACTTTTGGACTATTTTTAAGAGAAAATTTTGAACAAAAATTTTTAACAAAATCGCTATAACTTAGCAATAATTTATATCTTATGGGGTTTCACAAGTTTTCACATGTTTTCACAACTTTTCACAAGGTTTCACATGTTTTCATTGACTTTCACATGGTTTATCGTTTATCGTTAAAATGTTGAAAAAAATAAAAATTAAAGTCTCCTTTGCGGGGACTTTTTTTGTTGGAGGTTCTATGCCTTTAAGCAAATCTTTTAATATTCTTACTGATATTGCCAAAACGACACAGAAATTAGCAGGCATCAGAGAAAATTTGCCAGAAGTTTACAAGAATACAATTTCTGATATGAAGGCTCGCTTACCTGGTAAAGTTTCAAATGCCGTTACTTGGATGTACAACATCAAGAAAAAAGAAATAAAATATAATTTCAAAAAGGATTTTACTAATAGTAGTATTGGTGGGGTTACTCTTCGTGGAGAGGATATTAATTCAATGGCATTAAATTACTATGGTCGAAGGCTAACCCCTCTACACTTCGGAATGCGTACAAATTATAGGAAATTGAGCAAAGAAGAGTTGTTGGAACGAAAAAAGGTTCGAAATAAAGGGAAAAAGACTCCAAGAATAAGATATAAAGTTAGTCTTGATGTGAGGGGAATTCGTAAAAATTTACCACATAGAGAACCAACATCAATCGATAGTGCTTTATTTCTGTTTGATAATCGGTTACCAGCATGGCGATTAACAAACAAATCTACGCCAATAAAAGTAGTAAAAACTATTTCTTTAGTTCATATGCTTTCAAATAAAAACGTAAGACGAAAAATTGAAAAAGAAAGAGATGAGCTTTTAGAAAAAAGATTAAATCACCACATGGCCAGATTTGTAAAGAAAACATTTTAATAGTTTGAACTTCAGTCAGTATAAAAAGATAGACTGGAGGGCTATTGAACAAATTGACATTGAATGAACTCTTTTCTGGTATTGGAGCTCAAAGAAAAGCACTGATTCGGATAGGAGTTCCATTTGAAGTAGTTGGGATTTCTGAAATAGACAAATTTGCAATTAAAAGTTATGAATCAATCTACGGAAAGACTTATAATTATGGCGATATTAGAACGATTAAAAAGTTAAACTATGCTGATTTTTGGACATATTCTTTTCCTTGTACGGATATTTCCGTAGCAGGTAAACGAGCAGGAATAAATAAAAATACTCGTTCCGGATTATTATATGAAGTTCAAAGATTGCTTGAAATTTCCAAACAACATGGTGAATTGCCTAAATATTTAATGCTTGAAAATGTTAAAAATCTTGTGGGCAAAAAGTTTAAAGCTGATTTTGACAACTGGATTACATATTTAGATAATTTAGGGTATTCAACATATTGGAAAGTATTAAATGCAAAAGATTTTGGTATTCCACAGAACAGAGAACGAGTTTATGCAATAAGTATTCGCAAAGATTTATCTTATAAATTCAATTTTCCAACGGGAAAAAGTTTATTTACAAGTCTCATTGATATTCTTGAAAAAGAAGTTGATGAGACTTTTTATTTGCAACCTAAAACAGTTGAATATTTTATCAGAAATTCAATTTTAAATGAAATAAAGGGTAATGGATTCCGATTTTTACCATTCAAACCTGAAGATAAAGAATTTGTCAAAACTATAACGACAAAACCTGCCTCAAGAATGGAAGGAAACTTTATAATTGCTGCAAGTCGTGGCAGAAATCCAAATAATCCATCTGATAGAAGTAAGGGGTGTACAACAAAACAACGGCTAGAACTTAATTCCAATGGTATATCCAACACTATTACAACCGTTCAAAAGGATAATTATGTTGTTGAAAAGAAAATTATAAATCTTGGTAATCTTTACCCAAATGGAAGTTTTGGAGGAAATCCCCAACAAGGAAGAATATACTCTCCGACTGGATTATCTCCAACAATCACCGTTAGTCATTCCAGTTGGCCTAAAATTTATCAATCATACAATATCCGAAAACTTACACCGCTTGAGTGTTGGCGATTGATGGGCTTTGATGATTCGGACTTTTGGAGTGCAAAAAATAGCGGTGTTTCTAACACCCAACTATACAAACAGGCAGGAAATTCAATTGTTGTCAATGTTTTAGAAGAAATATTTAAAAATTTATTCGTGAATAGTCAGTATGAAAAGAATGAATAGACTAGGAGCGAATAATGACAGAATTAGAAGTAAAGGCACGTTCTTATATCCAAAATGTGCCTGTTTATTGCGCATTTGATGAAATTGTTGATATTACTAAATTAAAACCAAATCCAAAGAACCCAAATACACACCCAAAAGAACAAATAGAATTGTTATCAGAAGTGATAATGAAAACAGGTTGGAGAGCACCGATTACCATTTCAACTCTTTCAGGGTTAATTGTTAAAGGTCATGGTAGATTATCGGCTGCGCAACTTGCAAAATTTGAAAGCTGTCCTGTTGAATATCAGAATTTCAAAGATGAACAAGAAGAACTTGCAGCATTATTAGCAGATAACAAAATTGCTGAATCCGCAGAAATTGATGCTGCTAAACTAACAGATTTATTTAAAAACATTGACTTCGAGGATTTGAGTTTAACAGGTTATTCTCAATCAGAATTTGATAGCTTGCTCGGAGAATTAGACAATATTGATTTATCTGACGGCTTAAATAATCTCAAGGTTTCGGATGCGCAGCCATTTACACAACAAGGTGATATTTGGATATTAGGCAAACATAAATTGATATGTGCTGATGCAACAGTTCCTGAAACCTATTCAAATCTATTGAATGGAGAACTTGCAGATATAGTTCTAACGGACCCACCGTACAATGTTAATTATGAAGGTGGTACAGCAGATAAATTGACAATCAGAAATGATGATATGACTGATGAAGACTTTGCATCTTTCCTCACAAAAGCCTTCACAAATATTGATGCAAATATGAAAGCTGGTGCAAGTTTCTATATTTGGCACGCTGATTCAAAAAGATATTTATTTCAAAGTGCGTGTATAAATGCAGATTGGGAAGTCAGACAATGTTTGATTTGGATTAAAAACGCTTTTGTTATCGGACGGCAAGACTACCAATGGAAACATGAACCGTGTCTTTATGGTTGGAAAACAGGCGCAGCACATTACTTCATTGATGATAGAACTCTTACAACTTGCTTTGAGTTCGACAAACCTCAAAGAAGTGATATTCATCCTACAATGAAGCCTGTTGAATTGTTTTCATTCTTGTTAGGTAATTCATCTAAGAATGGAGCAATCGTTCTTGATGCATTTGCAGGAAGTGGAACAACACTTGTCGCTTGTCAAAAATTAAAACGTTTCGCAAGATTGATAGAACTAGATGAGAAATATTGCGATGCAATAGTTAAACGATTCATTTCTCTTGATACTGGTGAGCCTATTAAATGTTATAGGCAAGGTAAGGAAATCAAATGGGAATTACCAGAGTGAAGTTAGATTTCAACTCTGCTCACAATCGCCTACAAGCCCTTTGAAATAAGGTCTTAGGATGAATGATACCACAAGCCACAAGCAATCGCCTTGTGGCGCATCCTGTAAGATAAATACAATCGAAAGGCGAAACGCAAGCGTAGAGTAGGTTTCAGACCTCAAAAGGTACTGTGAGCCGATTTTTCAGCATACGGCGCTGGTGAGCCCAAGAAATACCAATTTTTCAAAATTAAAAAATTGGGCACTTGGTTTGGTTTCCTTACAGAAAAATTTTCAAAATTCACACGTCCTACAAGGGTTTTACAGAAGTTATAAAAACAAAAATTTTGAAAGGATATAAATTTATGGAAAAGGGTTCAAAGCCAAATGACTTAACAGGTTATGAGGATACCAAGTGGTTTGCAAATTTTTTTCATCTTTCTTCTGAAAGAATCCGACAGCTTTCAGATATAGGCGTAATGCCGAAAAAGAGGGTAAAAGGTGTAAATTATTATCCAACAATTAAATCTATTCAAAATTACATCAAATATTTACAAGATATTACGAGTGGTAAAAAACGTACATCTGAAGAACTTGAAAAAGAAAAGTTAGAAGCTGAAATCATTTATAAAAAATCAAAAGCAGACCTTTCTGTTCTTGAATTGAAACAACTTCAAGCAAAATTATTAAGAGCTGAAGATGTTCAAATTTTTACAGAAAATTTAGCAGCAACAATTAAAAGTTCGTTGTCTGCTTTACCCGGGCGTTTAGCAATGGATGTATGCAACTTAACTACGGCTGCGGAAATAGAAGAGATAATTACAGATGGCGTGAATGAAGTTTTAGAGAATTTATCACAGTTTGAATTTGATATTGAATTCTACAAAGAACGAATCCGTGAACGCCATGGCAAAGAAGTTCCAAATGATGGAGAGGATTTTGACGACTAGTGATTCAATCACTTTAAGCCCGGAACAATTAAAAACACAAATCGATAAAATTATTAAACCGTCATTAGAATATTTTAAGCCACCTGAAAAATTGACATTGTCGGAGTGGGCGGATAAAAAAAGAATTTTGTCTCCTGAAAGTTCTGCAGAACCAGGACCTTGGAGAACTAAAAGGACTCCTTATTTAAAAAGAATAATGGATTGTTGGACTGACCCACGAGTAAGGGTAATTACAGCAGTTGCAGCATCACAGGTTGGTAAATCTGAGGTTGAATTAAATGCTCTTGGTTATATTATTGACCAAGCTCCTGCATCTGTTATGTATGTACATCCTAACTTGAAGGCTGCGGAAAAATTTTCCAAATTCCGAATATCACCAATGATAAGGGATTGTAAATCTCTTAGTGATAAGGTCCGCAAAGGGAAAAAATCAGGAAATACAATATTTCAAAAATCTTTTCCAGGTGGAATGCTAAGCATTGTAGGTTCAGAAACGGCCTCGGATTTAGCATCAACTCCTGCAAGATATGTAATAGCGGATGAACGTGACAGATGGGCAAAGTCTGCAGGAACCGAAGGTGACCCTTTTGAACTATTAAAAGCTCGTCAAATTACATATTTCAATTCAAAAACGTTGGAAGTTTCAACTCCAACAGTTAAAGATGATAGTGCCATAGCTTTTGGTTTTATGCAAGGCACTCAGGAACGTTGGCATTCAAAATGTCCGCATTGTGGGGAATATGTAAATATCACATGGAATTTAATTCGATTTAATTCGACTTATAAGGTTATAAATCATAAAAAGATTTATTCCGTTTCAGATATTTATTTTTCCTGTCCACATTGTGGAGGTATGTCAACCGAAAAAACAATGAAAACTCAACCTGCAAAATGGATTGCGGAAAATCCTGATGCATACGAAAGAGGTATCGTTTCTTTTTGGTTGAATGCTTTTGTTTCACCTTGGCATGGATGGGAAGCGATTATTCTTTCCTTTTTGGCTGCAAAAGATGATCCAGAGAAACTTCAAGTAGTATTTAATACTAAATTTGGAGAACTTTGGGAAAATAGAGGTGACATCCAATCTGAAGATGAAATGCTTGAACGTTGTGAAAATTATGATGCAGAATTGCCTGATGGAGTTTTAGCACTAACATGTGGTGTTGATACTCAAGATGACCGACTTGAATATGAAATTGTTGGACATGGTTATTTTAAAGAAACATGGGGAATTCGCAAAGGATATATTTTAGGACGTCCAGATTCACCTGAAGTTTGGCGGCAACTAGATGAAGTTATTGACAGGCTTTATAAATTCAAAAATGGTAAAGGATTAAAAGTCGGAGTAACATTCATTGACTCAGGCGGTCACTTTACACAGGAAGTCTATGAACAATGTCGAATTCGTGAATATAAACGAGTATTTGCAATTAAAGGGCGTGGAGGTGAGAATATTCCATTTATATCAACAAAACCTACAAGGGTTGTTGTAAATGGGAATCAAAACCGAAAAACTTGGCTGTACATTATTGGGGTAGATGCAGGTAAAACGGCAATAATGAGTAATTTGCGAGTAGAAACTCCTGGTGCTAGTTATTGCCACTTTCCTAAAAATGAAGAGTTGGGTTATGACCATTATTTTTTCAATTGCCTTTTGTCCGAACGTCTTGTTTTGAGTAAAAGCAAAACTGGGAACAAATGGATATGGGAAAAAATTCCTGGACATACAAGAAATGAAGCATTGGATTGTAGAAATTATGCTAATGCTGCTTTTCGAGTTTGGAATCCTGATTTGAGCAAAATAGAACAAAAGTTGAAGAATGGCCCATCAAAACCTGCCAATGTTCAACATGTTACTCGAAGAAAAACACGAAGAAATAACACATCAGAATGGTAGGTAATAATGACAAAACGTGATAGATGGGTTCGTTCGCTCGAATCAAAAAAAGAACGTCTTTCGCTCTATTTAGATATGGAAAAAAAGATATTAACAGGAAGCACACCACAGGCTTATAGCATTGGTTCTCGAAGTAAAACGAACTATAACATGTCAGCCTCTGAATTGAGGTCCGCAATAGAAAAATTGGAAACAGAAATAGAGGAGCTTGAAGGACTTTTGTCTGGAGAAAAACCTAGAAAATGTGTTGGAGTAATCCCACGTTTCTAGCCACAGGGTTTTTGCTCCTTTTCCCCTGTGGATTTAATTTTAGAGGTATTTATGACAAAACGTAAGCATAAAAAATATTCAAAGCAATCCTTGAATATTATCAATAAAGGCTACTCCGAAACTGGAGCGAGTTATACAAGAAAAGCAACTAAAGGATTTACGGCTCAATCCGGTTCGCCAAATGAAGATATTAACCATAATAACCAAACGTTGAGAGAACGTTCAAGACTTTTATGTATGTCTGGTGGGCTTGCTCTATCAGCAGTAAAAACAAACAGAACAAATGTTATCGGTTGCGGTTTGATTTTAAAATCTGCAATTGATAATGACGTATTGAACCTAACTCCAGAGCAAGTTAAGACTTGGCAGAATAATATTGAAAAGGAATTTGCTCTTTGGGCGGAAAATAAAAATAACTGTGATGCAATTGCAATGAATGATTATTACAAAATTCAGCAGTTAGTATTTTATTCCACCTTGCTAAATGGCGATTGCTTTACTCTAGCCCAACATGATGAAAATTCTGTTACAACAATGAGCCCTTATTCATTAAGATTAAATGTTATTGAAGCTGATAGGATACAAACTCCTAATAGTGCATCTCTCAATGGTGTTATAACTTCGACTGATGGAATAAATCAAGATAATAAAAATAAAATTTATGATGGAGTTGAAGTCAATAAAGTTGGCAAAGCTGTAGCATATCACATTAGGAATACTTATCGAAATGAATTTTCAACTGACATCCCTGAGTGGCAAAGAGTTGAATCGGTTGGTAAAGAAACTGGTTTGCCAAACGTAATTCATACAATGGCAGATGTAGAACGTGCGGGGCAATATCGTGGCGCTCCTTATTTAGCGCCAGTTATTGAAATGTTATTACAAATCAGACGATACACCGATGCAGAACTTATGGCTGCGGTTGTTGAAAGTTGTTTTACGGCTTTTGTTACAACGGAATCTAAAGCGGATGAAGTTCCTTTTAATAAAGTGGACCAAGGAGAACCTCCTATTGAAACATCTGAAGATGAATATGAAATGGGACCAGGAAACATAAATATTTTGAAAGCAGGAGAAAATGTAATATTTGGAGATCCTAAACGTCCAGCAGGTGGCTTTCAAAATTTTGTTGAAGCTGTTGCAATGCAAATTGGGGCTACATTGGAAGTTTCAAACGAGATTCTTCTTAAAAAATTTAACTCCAGTTATTCTGCGGCAAGAGCGGCGCTTCTTGAATTCTGGAAAGTTGCTAAAATGCGTAGGGAGTGGTTTGTTTCAGAATTTTGCCGACCAACTTATGAGCTATTTGTATATGAAGCAGTTGCAAGAGGCAGAGTTAAAGCTCCTGGCTTTTTTAAAGACCCTATTATTCGCCAAGCGTGGTTGGGTGCTGAATTTATTGGACCATCTCAAGGAACATTGGACCCTGTTAAGGAAATTACAGCAGAAATTTTGGCTTGTGAAAATGGTTTTAGCACGAGAACAGAAAGTGCTATTAGATTAAATGGCTCAGAATTTTATAAGAATACTGCAAGTTTGAGAGATGAAAATAATGCACTTTCAGAAGCTATGACAATTACACCAGAGGTAAAAGCCTTAATTCTTGAAGAGGTAAAGAAAGCAATTACAGGAGAGAATAATGAACAGGAAAATGATGAAAAATAGGTTTATCCAATCGGCACTTTTAAGTGAGGATGTTGGGAAAATAGAACTTTATGGAGACATTTTAGATGAAAAACCACGAAATTGGTGGACAGATGAAGTTATTGAAGATTATCCATGTATTACTCCGAAAGATTTTAGTAATGCACTTGAAGAGTTACAGAATGTTTCAACAATTGAAATTCACTTAAATTCTGGTGGAGGTGTTGCATCTGCAGGCATTGCGATTGGAAATAAAATTAAACACTCAGATAAGCATTTTATTTGTATAGTCGATAGTATTGCTGCATCAGCAGCCTTCACAGTAGCCATGAGTTGTGATGAAGTTCATGTGTTCTCTTCATCAATTCTTATGTGCCACGAAGTTAAAGTTGGGTTAAATGGCTATTACAACAATGCAGATTTAAAACGAGTTGAAATTGCTAATGAAACCTATAATAAATCAACCGCTTCCGTTTATTCTAAAAAGTCTGGCATGGAACTATCAGAAATACTTGAACTGATGGCACAAGAAACATGGATGACTGGCACCGAAGCAGTTGAAAAAGGTTTTGCGGATAAGGAACTGGAAGGCAACAGTGAAACAACAGTTCAGTTATTAAATCAAAATATGTTAATGGTAAACGGAGTTCAATGCAACATTAAAGGCTTGAAAGTTCCTGATAGATTTTTGAACTCCACAAATAAACAATTAAACGTAGGAGGACAAAAAACTATGTCAAAGAAAGACAAAGAAAAAAGCTTTATGCAGCATATGGCTGCATTCTTCAAAAACGAAGCTGACGAAGAGGACAAGAAAACCGACCAAGATGGCGAAGATGATGAAGATAAAAAAGGCAAAAAAGAGAACAAATCTGCAAACCAAGATGATGGGAATGATGAAGAAAAGAAAGAACAGTCCATCAAAGAAGAAAGGGCAAGACTTCAAGCCATTGATGCAATCGCTGATAAGATTGATGCAGATTTGGTTCAAGAGGCTAAATATGGGGAAACGGCTTGCTCTGCAGAACAATTAGCTTTAAGAGCATTGCAAAGAGATAATGAAAAATCTAAAGAAGCATTGACAAAACTTCAAAAAGATTCAAATGCAAGTGGGGTTAATGACGTATCTTCATTGCCGCCAAATACAGATACTACTCAGACAGAAGATGCAATTCAAAAAGAAGCAACTGATTCAATGAAAATATTATTTAACAAAATTAATAAAGAGAATGGGGGTAAATAATGACTGAACAATTAAATAGAGAAGTTTGCAAAGTTGGTTATGACAATCTCATCAATTCTGCATATAGAACAGATGTATTTGCTGTAACTATTGCCGCAAACCAAGGTAAGTTGGCCAGAGGTACAGCCTTAGCAAAAAACTCCGAGGGTAAAATGGTTATTTTAGGAACAAAAGAAACTGTTTCAGATGCCCAAGTTCTTTGTGAAGCAAACTGTATTCTAGCCAAAGAAGTAGATGCAACAACAGAAACAACAGCTCTTGCTTATAGAGAAGGTCACTTTAACACTGATTGTTTGATTGTAAAATCCGACTACAAATTAACAGCAGCAGATAAAGACGCATTCAGAGTACACAATATTATACTTTCTGAGTCATTATAGGAGGGAAAAATGGCATATAATTTAGATTATACTCAAACACCTGTGCTTTTAGCAGCATATAAACAAAAGAAAGAACCAACAACTTTTTTACAACAAAGATATTTTCCAAGAGGTACAAATTTTGGGACAGATGAGGTTTTAGTTGAATACAAAAAAGGGTCTCAAAAAATGGCTCCGTTTGTATCCCCTGAAGTCGGAGGAAAAGTAATTAAACGTGAAGGTTATAGAGCTAATGCATATAAACCTGCATTTATTGCTCCAAAAAGAGCCTTGTCTGTAGATGATTTAAATAAAAAAGGTTTTGGTGAGGCTTATTATAACCAATTAAGTCCGGCAGAAAGAGCAGTTGCTATTACCGCTGATGATTTGGTTGAAATGGGAGATATGATTGTTCGAAGAGAAGAATGGATGTGTGCCCAGTTAATGAAGAATAATGCAATTACAATGAAACATTATAATGATGATAATACTCTTTATTCCACAAAAAATATTGCATTTTATGAAGGAGAATCCAATACCGCAGTATATACTCCGTCAGTTTCTTGGGATAAGGCAAATGCTGACATTCTAGGGGATGGGGATGCAATGGTCAGAATGTTGACTAACGAAGGTTTGCCTGCAACTGATATGATTGTTGGTACAAAAGTAAAAAAAGCACTTTTGAAAAATGAAGCTATTTTAAAATTATTGGATAACAGAAATTTCAATATTGGTGTTGTTGACCCAACTGAAGCATTTGAGGATGCTGTTTTAGTTGCTCAATTAAACTTTGAGGGTCATAAGTTGAACATTATTGAATATACCGGAACATACCAAGATGAGGACGGTAAAACTAAACCATATATTGATGAAGACGCTGCAATCGTTACCGCTCCAAATTGTGGTGTTATCAATTATGGTGCAATTACCCAAATTGACTATGGCAAAGCAGACTTCACAACTTATGTAGGATCAAGAGTTCCTTTGTATGGGGTAAAAGACCAAGTTAGGGAAGTTGCTCTTCGTTCAGCACCTTTAGTTCAACCTAAAAATCAAAATCCATACATTTACTGTAAGGCAATTTTTTCATAGGAGGTCATAATGCTAATTAAAATGATAAAAGGAGGTTTTGGACACAAAGAAAATGGTTATGTTGTATTGAAAACAACAAAAGATGAACCATTTGAAGTGGATGAAACTATTGCGAAACGTCTCTGTGAAGAATTGGGTGTTGCGGAATATGTGAAGGAAGAAAAAGCAGATTCTAATCCGAACAATAATAATGGTAATGATGATACAACAGGTGAAAAAGAAAAACTTGTTGCTCGCTTTAAGGAATTAGGCGGAAAAGGTCCTGCTACAACTTGGAAATTAGAAACATTAAAATCTAAAATTGAAGAGTTGGAAAACAAAAAACAAACTTCTGATTCCGATGACGATACGGATACAGATATCGACACAGATTCCGATGTTGATACCAATAATAACAATGATGAAATTGAAGGTGAAATCGAATCTGACGATGCCGCACCTGATTTAAGCGGTGAAAACGGAGTTGCATAATGACTTTGAAAGATGAAATTTTATCAGATATTGATAATGTTTTTTTAGATTTTGAAGATTTTGCGACTTTTCACATGATAGATAACAAAAAGGTTCTTTGCATTTTTGATGCTGAAGAATTAAAAACACGTCAAGGAACAAATGAACTTAATGTATCTGAATGTGATTTGATAATTTTTGGTAAGACCTCTGACTTCCCTGCAAGAAAGTCTATTGGAGATTACATGAACATTGATGGAACTGTTTATGTAATTGAAGATTGGAAAGAAAATTTAGGGATGTCAGAGATTGCCTTTTCAAAGTTGAGTTCAAGAGGAAGTGAATAATGGCACTAATCAATATTTTAGAAAGCATTAGAGATTGGCTTTATAAAGAGGTTTGTTGTGATTATCAGTTCAAAAATGAACCACCCGAAAATCGTTCAAATGCTGAAGATTATAATTATTCATTAGTTCACCCACAAGCCTATATTTGGTATGTTCCGCCTGAAGGTAGAACGCCCTCTGTAACAATTCAATTTACTGAGGGGCAAATGAAGCGTTTTGAAAAAGAGGGAAGTGCAAAAGTTAAATTGTTATTTGCAACTTGGGATACAGGCATGCATGGTAATAATAAGCATTTTGAAATCAATCAAGAAGGTTGGCGTGACGTTTGGGTTTTTATATCGGGAACACTCAGAAAAATGAGAAATACAACATTTCTCGGGAAAAATATCCGAATTCGACATGAAGATGGAATAAAATTTGGAACAATTTCTGAAAATGAAATGTTACCAAATTATTATCCTTTCTGGTGTGCATATATTGAATTCTCAATTCAATTTGGCGTGTCCAGTTCGGATGAAGATGTAAATGATGTCATATAGGAGGCAAAAATGACAGGTTATAAACACGGTTCTTATTCAGAACTTGGCAATTCTGTTGCAAAAAGTGCTATCCAATCCAGTACGGTTGCTCTTTATGTTGGAGTTGCCCCAGTACACCTAATTCAAGGATATGCCGAAGCCGAAATTGTCAATTTACCTGTAAAAGTTCAAAATTTTACAGATGCACAGAAAAAGCTCGGTTATTCTGAAGATTGGGACAAATACACATTATGTGAAGCAATGGCAGCACATTTTGATAATGGAATTCAGAATATTGGTCCGATTTATTGTATCAATGTTTTAGATCCAGACAAACATAGAAAATCAGAACCTACAACCGTATCGGTTACATTTACTAATAATGTTGCTGAAATCAAAACAGACACTGCAATTATAGATACAGTTGCCATTGCGAATTATGTAAAAGACAAAGATTATACTGTTGATTATGATTTTAATACTGGTAAAGTTATTATATCAAAAATCAATAATGAAATTAGTAACCAAATCAATGTTGGTTATTATGAAATTGATTTAGCAAATGTTGATGAAACTACTATTATTGGTGGAACAACTGCAAATGGAGAAACTACTGGTTTCGCCGCAATCAAGCATTTGTATTTAAGAGAAAATCAAGTTCTAAATTTACTAGGTTGTCCAAAATATAGTGAAAATCCAAAAGTTTACGCAAAAATGATTACTGCTTGTACAAAAATCAATGGTCATTGGGATGCGTTTTTCTGTGCGGATATTCCAATAAAAGACGGTTCAAACAGTGTAGATACTTTTGTCAAAGCAAGAAATTGGCGAAAAGAAAACGGATATGATTCCGAACGTTCTGAAATTTCTTGGCCACAATGGCAAGATGCGAAAACAAAGAGAATTTATCATATTTCAACCTTGAATATCGTTAATTACATGATTGCTGATGAAGATCATGATGGTATTCCAATGAAAAACGCATCTAATATGCAATTACCGACAGGCAAACAATATTTTGGAGAGAATTCAAAAAACCAAGGATTCGACCAAGATGAAGCAACTTCAGAATTAAACTCTTATGGAATTTCAACAGGAGTTTTTTGGGGTGGTCAATGTGTAACTTGGGGCGGGAATACTGCCAATTATCAATACGGTAAGGATATTGATGTTAGAAGCATAGATTCTCATTATATGCGAATGTTATTCTTTGTAATGAACGGATTTCAAACTAGACACGCATCGCAAATTGATGGAGATTTTGACCGCCATTTAAAAGACTCAATACTTGATGAAGAGCAAGAAAATATTGATACATATATTTCAAAAGGTGGGTTGCTACAAGGCTCAAAAATCTTGTTTTTATCAACCGAGAATCCAACATCCGATATGATAAACGGAGATTGGCATTTTGACTTGCCTATTACTGTAACGCCAAGAGCAAAATCATTAACAGGTAAAGTTTACTACACAGATGAAGGTTTAACTTCGCTAGTAGAGGAGGTGGCATAGTATGGTATTAGATTTGAATGGTGCAATCGTTAAAACTAAATGTTTTATTGGCGGTGTACTAAAAGCTCAAGATGTAAAATTGTCACTTCCGGAAGTGAATTTTCAAGAAATTGAATTGCCTGCAATGGGAAAAATGTCAGTCCCATTGCCATTGACTGAAAATATTGAGGCTACAATCAATAAAATCGGCTTTGATAAAGGGCTTTGCAGTGCGATTTCCTTATCTCCGACAAAATATGAATTTCGTTGGGCTCAAACTCAGGAAAAAGCAAACGGTACAAGTCGCGTTATAGGCTGTAAAGCGTTTATTACAGGAAAAGCAAAATCAATCCCTGGAGGAGAGATTGAAGTCGGTTCTAGTTATGAGGGTGCAATTCCAATTGATGTAAGACGTTACCAAGTTTACGTTGACGGAAAAGAACAATGGTTAATTGATAAAGTTGCAGAAATTTTGCGAATCAATGGCAAAGATTATGCAGCTGATATTAAAAATGTAGTTTAAGCGAGGGTTTCCCCTCGCTTTTTTAAAAGAGAGGATAAAATGAAAATTTTAAAATTAGCAAAACCACTATTAGTGAATGGTAAAAAAAGAACAGAATTAAAATATGATACTTCAATATTAACAATTTCAGATTTAAGTAATGCTGAAACTTTAAAATTCAAATTAGTACCAGCAGAACAAGCAGCAAGTTCAGTGGCTCAAACTGATAATATCTTGCACTTGTGTGTAGCAGTTATGGCAGTCTTACGATGTGAACCAGAAGTATCAGAAGAAGATATGCTGAGATTAGAAGGATATGATGTTGTTCAATTATCTAGAATTGGCCAACGTTTTTTTATTGGCTCGGCATCAGAAATTGCAGAGAACTCCGAAACGCAGCAAGAGGTTACTCAAGAAGTTACTTCTGCTCAATAGAAAACATTTATAGAATGCCGTTGAGGGATTTTCTAAAGGAAATTACTGAAGCCGTAAAACAGAAAGAGGAAGAACAAACACGCAAAAATAAACGGAAACGGAGATAAAATGAAACCTCAAGTTTTAGAAACTGCAATTAAATTTGTCGGAGCAATCGACCCTTCATTATCGAAAGCATCAAGGAATGTTGTTAAGAATTTAAAAGGAATAGACCTTAAAGCTGTAGGAATAGGAATGGCTTTTACTGGGGCGGCTATTATGGCAGTTAAAGCTGCGGTACAAGTTTCTAAAGCCTTGTACGGTCTAGGCAAAGATTTTGATAAGGCATACAATTCTATTAGGATTGGTACTGGGGCTACCGGTAAGGAATTAGAATCATTAAAAGGCACATTTAGAGACGTTTATAGTTCTGTTCCAGGAACAATGGAAGATGCAAGTAAAGCTGTTACAGATTATAATACCCGTTTAGGTTTAACTGGAAATAATTTAAAGGAACTTTCAAGACAGGCTGTTGCCGTTAGTGGAATGTTAAAAGAAGATTTGAATACGACTATCCAAAATTCTTCCCAAACATTCCAACAATGGAATATCAAGGCTGATGATATGGGACAAGAAATGGACTACATCTTCAAGGTTTCTCAATCTACTGGTATCGGCTTTAATCAACTGATGGGAAGTATGAAATCTGTAGGTCCTGCAATGCAACAACTTGGTCTTTCATTTGAAACATCTGCAGCTATGATGGGACAAATGGAAAAAGCAGGTATTAACACAGATGAAGCTTTAAAAGCCATGAAAAAATCTGTTAGTGTTTTTGCAAAAAATGGAATAGATGCATCCAAGGGATTTGAAGTTTATACAAAGGCAATAAAAGATGCAAAATCAGAAACAAAAGCAATCGCATTAGCAAGTGAAGTATTTGGTCAGCGTGCAGGTTCAACAATGGCTAATGCCATCAGAAAAGGTGCAATTTCTGTTGATGATTTTGCAAAAGCAATGGCAAATAGCAAAGAATCAATAATGGGTGCAATGTGGGATACCGCAGATGTAGAAAAAAAGTCAGAAATATTACAGCACAGTTTTCAAACAGCAATAGAACCGTTATCTTCTGGAATATATGATGCAATCGCAGATGTAATGCCAGATTTGATGAAAATGTTTGAAGAATTAAAACCTTTCATTACTCAAATTTCGCAAGCTATGGCTCCAGTTTCTAAAGCTTTGATTGGGATTCTTTCTGATTTGATTCCGCCATTGACAGATGTTGCTCTTGAACTAATCCCACCATTAGCAGATTTATTGATTGCACTATGTCCTGTAATTAAATATTTAGCAATTTTTATTGGAGTAACGTTAAGTGCATCAATAAAAGCTCTAGTTCCTGTTATTGGTAATATTATAGCTATGATAAATCAATTAGTTGAATTCATAGGTAATGTTTTTACTGGAAAATGGAGAAAGGCCTGGGCTAATATCGTAGAAATCGTAAAAGAACTATTCAAAGGTCTTTGGAACTTGTTAATGGCTCCTTTCAAAGCCGTTACAAACGCAATTGAAAATGTAAAAGGGAAAGCATCTGGTCAGAAGAAAACTGAGAGCACACAAACCATACCTAAATTTGCAAAAGGTGGTTTTACAAACGGCATTTCAATTGCAGGTGAAGCAGGGCGAGAGGCGATTATTTCATTTAATCCGGCATATCGTTCTGACAATATTTCAACTTGGTTGAAAGCAGGAGAAATGCTTGGTGTTTCATCTGGTAGTGGACTGAGTTCATATAATTTGGGCGGAATAACCTTTAGCCCAAATATTTATGTGACAAATGCAATGAGTGCAGAAGATGTCATAAACAGAATAAAATCTGCTGAAGGGGAATTTATGGATGTAGTAGAAGAATTTTTCGCAAGAAAATCTGCAAACAGCTATGGAACTCCTGCATTAGATTATTAGAGGTTATTTTATGCAAGTAACAGGTTATAAAAAACACATTGCAAGTTCAGGAGAAACATTTGATATTCTTGCTTTGAAATATTATTCAGATGAATTTATGTCAAGTTATATTATTGAATGTAATCCTGAATATAGTAATGTGCTTATTTTTACAGGTGGAGAGATTTTGGCTATCCCAGTATTTGATACGCTAGAAAATGATTTAACACTCGCACCTTGGAGACGTACATAATGAAAAATCAAGCACAATGGCTGGATAGAAAATTTTTAATAACTGAAAAAACAATAAAATTACTGGAAAATCTTTCATTAAACTATAAAATCAAGAAAACTAACGATAAAACATCAGGAATGGTAAAAATTGACGGTCATGAGTTGCAATCAATCCCATTTGAATATGTTGTTTCTCCGGTAACAGGCGTAAGCCCATTGACAGAATATTACACAATGGTAACTTATCTAAATAAAACAGGGCCTTTATTGTTGGGAGGGACTTTACTTGGACCTACAAATATGAGATTGGACGGTGTTGAACTTGAATCTGACAAAATTTCAAATAACGGTGCAATTCTTGAAGCAAAAATAAAACTAACCTTTACTGAAGAAGAGAAAACAGGAAAGCAATACGCGGCCAAGGCTGCAAAGTATATTAGTCCAATTAAAAGGGATTGTTATACCGAACCTCCTCAAGCCGTTGAAGACCTAATTTTAAAAGTTCTATATAATGGTATAGATATAACAGATGCAATATCTATCAATAAATGTATTCATGATATGTATGCTTGTTCTCGTGCTGATACATTGCTATTGACTTTCAATGATGATAACAAAGTATGGGACGGTTGGCAGGCAAAAGCCGAAAATATCATATCTGTTACTTACGGAGTTGCAAAATCAGGTGCAATGTTTATTGAATCCTTACTTCCCAGAAATGGAGAATATGAACTAAGGGCATCTTCAATTCCTCCAACAGCGAAAAAAGATAATAACAAATCTTGGGAGAATGTAAAATTTTCGCAATTTGCTAAAGAAATTGCAGATAGAAATGGTCTCGGATTTGAAATGTATGGAGTAGAAGATAAATTATATTCATACGTTGCACAAGAAAATGAACCTGATTTTACATTTTTACAAAAGCGTTGTAATTTAGAAAGTTTAGCATTTGTTGTTTTTGATAAAAAACTCATAATTTATTCTGAAGAGTATCTTGAACAACAAAAACCTTTAGAAACCGTTGAAATTGATTCTGCTAAGGAATTTGAATATAATGACAACTCCTTAAAAGGCTTAGGCTCATTGACAATCAAAAACGGTTCACTGTCAGGGGTATATAAAAGTACAAACGGACTAAGCAGAGTAGGCGAACGGATTATAAAAACGTTTATGAGCGGACAGGCTGAAGCTGATAGATTTGCAAAAGGATTATGGAGACAAGAGTGCAAAGAACTGGCATGTGGCTGGTTTAAAGATGCACTTATGAGAGAGTATTCCGCAGGGTCTATTATGGAATTAAAAACTCTAGGAGCAAATTCTTGGGACGGAAACGTTTTTATTTCCCATATAAGACAAAATTATTTGAATTCAACTTCAAAAATCTTCTTTAGAAAGGCGGATATTAACTAATGGCTACAGTCATAGACAAGGGTATTATATCAACATTTGAAGAGGAAAAGGATTCAAATGGAAATCCAATTAAAGCAAGAGTATTGCCATCTGTTGCTCAATCTATGCCAACAAGACCTCTAGTAATTGTTTGGCATTTGAGAGGAGAAATGGGAAATCTAAAAGTCGGTGATGAAGTTTGGTTTGCATTGGCAAATGATTTAACTGGCATAATTTTAGAACGTGTAGATGGAGAATGGGGAAGTGTTATTCCTGGGAATGTTGAAATAACTGGTAATTTAAAAGCCCCAGATGTCACAACATCTGCAATCTCAAGTATAAATTCGCATGTTCATTCTAATGGTAATCAAGGCGGAAATACTGGAGCTCCAGTCGGATAATTGAGGTAAAAAATGGTAAAGCAAGCTGAATGGAACAATATTACTTGGGGAGCATCTTCAAGACAAGTTGCATTATTAAAATCAATAAAATTATCTAGGAAATTGAAGGTAGAAGAAAAAACAAGCAAAAAAGGTGGAAATAAAACGATTGTAAAATCGCTCGAACCTGAAACTTTATCATTACAATATACCGCTTGTCTTTCGGCTTATTTAGACCCTCGTGGAGAATTTGAAATGCTAAAAAAAGCCGCAGGCATGCAGGATTATTTTCACTTAGGAGGAACACAGATTTCAAAAAATCTGTATGAACTCGATGAAATCAATTTAGAAAACACTATTCTTGATAATTCGGGAAGAATTGTTGCAGGAGATTTAACTCTTAATTTCAATACGGAATCCGCACCTTCAACCAAGGGCGGTAAAGGAAAAAAGAAAAAAGGGAAAAAGGGGAAGAAAAAGAAGGGAGCATCTTTGAGTTTGTTTCCTGGAGCTGCTGCAAAAATTAAGGGGGTAGGTAAATAACATGAAAGCACAAGGTAACGGAGCACCTGCACAATGCATAGATAATTTGTTGAAATTATTTCAATATGAAGTTCCTTACGCTAGGTTGAAAGGTATGGACACCAAAATCGTAGATTTACCTCAAGATGAGGCAATTCAAACTGGGATAAATCATGTAACTTGGCTAGTTGAAAATTATGAACCTCGTGTTACTTTAGAATCAGTTTCGCATTCAATGGATGATTCTGGGAACATAATTTTCACCCCAAATATTAAGATAAATGAGGAATAATATGGCAAAATTAGATTTAATTATCATAGATGATCAAGAAGAACATGATAATATAATGGATTTTTTGGAAAAGGAATTTGATGAAACTTTGTATCCTGGAGATGAGCGTAAAATATTTGCAGAAGTTATGACAAAATATTTTGTCCAATTTCTTGAAAGAGTCAATGAAAAAGCTAATCAACGATTTGCTCAATATGCAAAAGGTTTAATTTTAGATGCTCATGGAGCAAATGAAGATTGTGAAAGATTACCAAAAGTAAAAGCTACAGATATTGAACGTTTTAACATTTCAATACCTTTAACATTTAATGTAGTAATTCCAAAAGGTACAAAAGTAACCGCAGATAAAGAGAAATATTTTCAAACAAAAGAAGTAGCAGTAATTATGGCAGGTGATACATATGTTGATGTGGAAATTGAAGCATTAGAAGGTGGAGCGGATTTTAACGGATATGCGGTAGGAAGTTTGAAAAACTTGGTCGATTTGGTTGAATACGTTTCCAGTGTTACAAATTTAAACGGAACAAGTGGTGGTGATGATGGAGAACCATATCCGGAAGAAGATGGTGGCGTTGGAGATGCTCATTATTATGAAAGAATAAAATTAGCAAAAGCATCAAAATCAACCGCAGGTGCAGAAGATACATACATTTATTATGCGAAATCTGCGGACCCGACAATTTCTGATGTTAAGGTAGTCTCACCTTCTGCGAATAAAGTTGTATTGTTAGTTTGTTGTAAGGATGGAACTATTCCAACTGAAGATATTTTGAAAAAAGTTTTAGCAAAGTGTTCCGCTAAAGAAGTTAGGGCATTAAATGATGAAGTGTCTGCAAAAGGAGTTACTCAAGTTCCTTATGATATTGAACTTTGTTATTACACATCTGAAGATGAAGAAACGACTACAGTAAATGAAGTTGAAGGAAAAGGTGGAAGTATTGAACGCTATAATGCTTGGCAGAGTGCTGAAAATGGACGTGCTATTAACCCTGATAGAATTAGAAGTGAAATTTTAAAATCAGACAAAAAGCCAGTAGGTGCTGATTATGTCGAAATTATAAAACCGACTTACAAAATTTTAACAGAAGAACAGGTTGCAAAATGGTCAGGGAAAGCAACTATTACACATAAAACTACAAGGCCGGAGATGAGTGAATGAAACTTGCAGATGTAGATTTTAGGAAATTACTTCCTCAATTTATGAGAGAAGATAAATTTAATATGCTTTTTGCAGAGGCATCAAACAATTTTTGGCGGGATAAATCTTCAACAATGGAAAAAATGTCTGTAATTGACCATATTGAAGATTTGAACGAAGCGGAATTGGACCAGTTAGCAAAAGATTCTGATATTTTTTGGTATATGCAATCTGCTGATATTGAAACCAAACGACAGGTTATAAAAGAAGCACCTTTGGTATTCAAACGCTTAGGTACAGTATGGGCAGTTGAAAAAGTTATGAATAATTACTTGGCTGGAAGTGAACTTATTGAATGGTTTGATTCTGAGGATATTCCTAACGGATATTTCAGATTTCAAACTGAAGATACTTCTATTTTAAAATCGGATATTAAAACCTTTTTATCGATTTTAGAAAAGGTAAAACGAAAATCGCAATGGTTAGATTCTATAATTCTTCAACTAAAAGCAGTAGGAAGAGTTTATCCTGCTTTTGGCTTGATTGATAGAACTATTGAAACATATTACTTCCTTACAGAAGATGCAGTAGTAACAACAGGAGAGGAATAATGGCAGAAGAGTATATTGCCTATACATTAACAAGTGCTGGCCGTGATATTATTACAAGAATTATAGCAGGGCTTAATGTTACATTTAAACGTATAGCACTTGGTGACGGTTTTGATTATAACACCGAAGGCTTTTCACAAAGAACCACATTGGTCAATGAAGTAAAATCGCTAACAAATTTGACAATGAAAATTACAAGTACAAATGTAATAGAGTTATTGGCAAAGTTTTCCAAGGGGGATTTGACTGACAGTTTTTATTTTCGTGAAATTGGAGTCTATATTGTTGACCCGGATGATGAAAGCCAAGAAATATTATATGCTTACGGAAATAAAAATGATAAAGGAGAATATTTGACTCCTCATGTGGATAATTATGCAATCCAAAAAGAATTGCCGTGTTTGTTATCTTGTGGAGTTGCCTCAAATGTCCATATTAACGTATCTGACAATCAACTAACAACAACCATAGATTTTAAAGAAAGTGATTGGGTTTTAGATAAAAAAACTGAAATTTATTCGTTAAATCTTGGGGAAATCAATGAAAGTTTGAGAATTTTTAAAACCACAACAGGGGGAAAGGTTCAAACTTCCTTGGTTGAAATAAATCGAGATTCAACAAATCTTACAACGTTAAAATCATTAGCCGCGTTTGATGGCTGCGTAGTTTGTATTTAATAGATAATAAAAATTTGAGAGTGCGAATATTACAGGTGCAGAATTCGCATCTGTTTTTTGTTGCTCTTTTTTAATAAGGGAGATTTTAAATGACTGAATTTGTAAAGGTTGCAGGTGTTGAAACACCTATTGAAGTCGCACAGATTTTAAATAAAATTATTAATGAAAAAGGGAATATTGATTTAGACAATTTGTCAGAAGTTGGAGAGAAAAGATTTAGCGATTTATCCAGTTCAATTACGGATGTAAAAAATAGTGTAAGTAGTCTAACAACTACTGTTAATGGGAAAATCGGAGCCACAGTTTCTAAGGCTGCAAACGGATACATCAAATTTACTAATGGGATGATTCTGCAATGGGGAAGTTTCACCGGAGGAGATAGTATTTCTATTACCTTTCCTGTAGCTTTTTCTTCTGCTTGCCGCGGACTTTCTTTTGTAACAACAAGAGCAAGTGATACTTCAAGGCTTGCAGGAACACATCTAAATTCAGCACCTTCTACAACAAAATTTGTCGCATCATCTATCAATACCAATGGTGGAGGCTCTGGTGTTATAAAAACAAATGTAAGGTGGATTGCTACAGGGTATTAATTACTAATGGAGTGATTATTCAGTGGATGCACTTTACAGATTTAACTCCAAATGGATGGACATATACCCTTCCAATTACATTCAAGAGTTGGGGGGTAATAGTTGCAATGGAGGCAAACATTACAAGTAATGCAGCTCATTCAATTATATCAGGTTGTATGATAAATACAAATCAGTTTAATATCACTTCAAACAAGAATTCTACTCCAATTTATGTTATTTCAATCGGTTACTAATTACGATGAGTTTTTTATATTTTTTGATGAATTAATAGCCAATTGCAAACCAATTAAATGTGGCATCACAGACAAACTTACAACCTGTTTTGGTTTTTGATACTGGGTATCCCCAACCATTATTTGTACTATTGTCTCTTATGAGAAATGCACCAACATAATAGTTTGTACTAGAAAAGGATACAGGGAAGGTAATCGCTTTTGGGCTGCTACTTGAACCCACATTTGCACCCCACTGCAAACACACCAAATTAGTAATTAATAGCCTATTGCGACATATCTAATTAACAACCCTGGAGTATTCCAATGTCCTCCGCCATGTCCTCCTGTCGTAACAGTAAAATTAGTTTTTGAAAGTGCAGTACAAAGAATGCCTAAACAATTATCTGAACCTGAACTAATTAAACAACCTAACTGAGGTACAGTAGAAAATGAAATTGCAAATTTTGTAGAGGTGGCAGATTTAGCTGTTCCCCAACAAATAATCACACCATTAGTAAATTAATAACCTACCGAAAAATAATATCCTCCAATTCCTTCTGAGATAGGGGAATACAGTAAAAAGGAACCATTATCTCTCTTCCCTGAAGCATAGCAAATTCGACCAGCGCCAACATCGTTAGCAATTACGATATAATCTGCTTGGAAAGATATAGGGAAATGTATTATTGAAATAGCGGCATTATTTATAGAAAAAGCCCCCCATTGGATAATCACACCATTAGTAATTAATATCCTATAGCAAGCCATAACGAATAATTACTAATTGTGGTTCGCAAGATGCAACCAGTAGTTGTAAAATTACCAGAAGCATTAAATGTCTGTAATGGAGTATTTATATTTGCCCTTGCGTATGTTGAGTGCATCATAAAACAATACAAATTTGAAGTAAAAGCCGTAGGGAATTTTATAGAAATATTGCTAGTCGGAATTGTTAAACCACCCCATTGAATAATCACACCATTAGTAATTTAAAAACCAACTGTAATATAACCAAAGCCCCTTGGGACGTTTTTGTTAAAATTGACAG
>CAKUZO010000017.1 GCA_934717895.1 uncultured Candidatus Melainabacteria bacterium
ATGTTCATCGCCGCTATTAACGAAATTTATTTCTGTAACAGACTTTGCATCTATGCATCTTGGCATCTTCGCATCTAAATTCCGCTTAGCTGCCTCGCTTCCTAGCTGCTTAGCTGCTTTATCTGGATTCTTCGAATTCGCTTAGAATAACGACACTTATCGTCTTATCGTCTTATCGTCTTATCGTCCTAACGTTTTTACAAACCATGTCGGCGCCACCGCCTTACCACTTAGTAGCAAACAAAAAAAAAGAGGTTGATTTACTCAACCTCTACACACTTTTTAATGTTAAGAGTTAGGTTAGGATTATTTTAGGGGAATTAAAAATATTAATCTTTAATTTATGACTTAGATGCTACACCAAGAGCAGCTGCAAGAGCAATTCCTCCTCCAACAAGAGCTGCCCATAACGTTTTATTCTTTGCACCTTTACAGAATGCTTTAAACAAGTACTTCGCACCAATTATACCGGCACCACCAACAGCAGCACCACCTACGACGTTACCTGCAATCTTTTTAGCTCGTTCTGATCTGGAAACAGGCTGCCCCGTCATTTCCGCAATATTTTCTTCTGCGGTCTTTTTATCTGCAAATCCAAATGTTGCGGCCTGCAATACACCCTGAGTAAACGAACCTCTACCGTTTTGTCTGATATCATCTACTAATGACATACCTGTTATTTGCCCATAAAGACTTGATGCCCTGTTTGCAATTTCTTCATCTGTTGCATTACTACCATACATTGCTCTTACACTTTCTTTGAAAGCAGTATAAGCTTGTTGAATTTGTTGCTGTTCATTTTGCAAAATCTTTTCGTGAAGTATTGCTGCTTGTTTTTGAATACCTTCTTGCGGAGAGTTCAATCGAAGATCAGCATTTCGCATTTTTTGCTGTTGTCGGACTTGATTATCTATCATAAAATCTTGATATTTTTCATAGTTTTTATAATAGTCTTCATAATTTCCGGTTGTTCCGCCTGTGAATGTCGGCATCATTGGATAACCACCCATCATTGCTCCACCGAAAATACTTCCGTTCATACCCATCATCGGATTCATCATATAAGGATTTTGAAGAGAACCCATTGGTGAATACATATCAATGTCTGTCAAATCATTTAATGCTACTTGGTTATTGTATGCGTTTGGATATAACCCATACATATTTGCAGCCATATTGAAGTCTGCCATAACCTAACCTCCAAATTGATTTTTTAACCTACCTTACTTATATAAAAACATTTTGTTCATAAATATTGCTTAATTTACTACTTTATTGTAACGATTTCGTAACAATAAGGTATTGCAATAATCATATAAAGTGTGTAAAATAGTTGTAAATAGAGGTATTTACAAGTGAAAAAGTTCTTTTCGTTTTTATTCACAGTATTAATAATTTCCGCAATTGGAGCGATGATATATTTGCATCCGACATTTTTTCAACGTCAATTAGACAAAATTAACGGAATGTATTACGTGCATAAAGGCGATAAGGCCTTAAAAGAATTAAAACTACAAAAAGCTATTAATTATTATAATAGAGCAGTACAGCTATACCCAGGACATTACGGAGCATGGTATAACCTCGGGAATATTTATGTTGTATATGAAGACTACTATTCAGCTGTAGATGCTTACGAAAAAGCATTTGAATACAATCCTAAGATGATGATTGCACGCATGAATTACGGAATTGTTTCTGCTGAAAAACTTGGAGATTTTGATGGTGCAATTGATCAATATAATGAAGTTTTAAAAACTAAAAGACATTTGCTATCTATTCCGTTTGTATACAGCAACAGAAAAAGCTACAAAACAAATCAAGGACTTGCATATTACAACAAAGGAGTTGCATATAAACAAAAATCCATCTACTTGGATAATAATTGGGAACTCCGTCGACAATACCTTCTAAAAGCACTCGAAGCATACAAAGAAGCGTGTAAAATACTTAAAACCGATTACGATGCTCGCTACAATTTGGCTCTAACGTACCACCTGCTTGGAGATTACAAAGAAGCCGGACTAACTTACTGTAAAGCAATCGAGCTTAATCCTATGAATTATGAAGCACACTACAATTTAGCAGTGTTATTAAGACACCTTAAATACTATAAAGAATCTCTTGATGAACTGGAAAAAGCCACGACACTAATCGGAGCAGGAGATGGATATAATGTTTCCTCACGCCAAAGATATGTTTTTGATGTAATGAACGATGTTACAAAAACAATTTTGGCAAATTCCAGCAGTGATTTAATTGAAAAATTATCTGATGAACCTACCCAAAGTTCAGATGTAACATACGTAAACGGAAAAATAGTTTTAACCGACGAACTGGATCAAGCTATTGTGAAAAACTTTAAGGTTTGTGGAGCAAAAAAAATCTTACAAGAAGATATTGATGATTCAATCGGAGAATACGACGATATTCGTTACAATGTTAATGTTCCCGGAGTAGAATAATTTTTATTTTAAAATAGGCTTAAAACAAAGGCTGCCACACGATGACAGCCTTTTTAAAACCCTATAAAATTAAACACGAATAAATAATAAACAAATTACCTTCTTAGTCTACATACGCAGTTAAAACCTGCTGACCTAACACGGAGAATCTCATCTTTTTCAATGCTCTCAATTCTGTTTGACGAATACATTCTTTCGTTACGCCGTAAATGTTTCCAATTTCTTCCAATGTCATTTTGTTATTATCTTCCAAGCCATAGCGAAGTTTTACAACCTCTTGTTCTCTTTCTTTCAAGGTTGAAATTACATTCAAAATATCTGACTTCAAGTCCTCAAATTCAGCATTATCTGTTGCAGAAGCCTTTTTATCCTCAATAATATCCGCAATATTCATTTCCTTGCCATCGTTGTTTTCCAGACCACTTTCAATTGAAATCGTTTTTGAATAAGCGTTCAAAAAAGAATCTATTTTATCAGCAGAAATATTCATTTTCTTTGCAACATCTTCTGTCTTAACCTGAGAATTGCATTCGCGTTCCATTTCACGTTTCAATTTAGAAAACCTTGATAGCGTTTCTTGAATATAAACAGGAATTTTCATACAATGAGATTGCTCTGAAATCGCCTTGAACATTGACTGTTTAATCCACCAGCTTGCATAAGTTGCAAACTTATAACCTAATTTGTAGTTAAATTTGTCAGCTGCAATCATCAACCCCACATTGCCTTCTTGAATTAAATCAGTCATAGGTAAACCTGATACGTGAATTGCTTTTTTTGCAATTGTAATAACGAGTTTCAAATTCGCTTTAATTAGCTGCTTTTTAGCTTCTAAATCACCTGATTTAGCTTGTTTTGCCAGAGCTTTTTCTTCATCTTGCGAAAGAACTCTGTAATCAGAAATTTCTCTAACATAATCTTTCAAAAGATCATCATTAAAACTGTTCAAAATTTCATTTTTTGCAGGATTAGACAATTGTCCTGCTTTCTTCATTTTGACTGGGGAATTGCTATTCATACCTCTTAAACTCCTTCTTATATTAAGTAGTACACGAGATTTTTGGATTAGGATAAATAATTTTGACTTAGTATATACTTAGTATATACTATGATATATATTTTTTCAAGTGGTTTGTGAAGATTTATTAACAAGCTAATTTTGTAAATACTCTTTTTTATTATATAATTTTGTTTGGAGGATATTATGAAAAAGAATATATTAATTACACTGGGGATTTTAATAGCATTAATTATGACATCTGTTGTTGGGTATGCAGTAACTGCAATTAATGCTCCCAAACACCCGTCTGAATACAATATCGGAATTACATACGACGAAGCAATTCAATCTGACAAACCGATGCTTGCAGTATTTTACGTTGACTGGTGCGGTTATTGTTTAAGATTTATGCCTAAATTTAAAGTTTTAAGTAAGATTTATTCTGATAAATATAATTTTGTTATGATTAACGTAGAAGCAAACAAAAACACCAAAGCTCTTGCAGAAGATGTAGGTATTGGTGGTTTCCCAACTGTTTATATTCTAGACCCAAAATATGATAACAGAATTCTTATGTCTAACAGCTACTACCAAAATTTGAAAAAATTTAGAATAGAATTAGACAGATACCTAAGAATTAGAGCTCTTTTAGACAAAGCAACGGCAGAAGACAAAAAATAGTCAAAAAAAAAAGACCTTGATAAAATCTTTTCAAGGCCTATCCGTTTAAATAAGAAGAGAGAGCTTTATATTTATATAAAGTATAGTGGAATAAAAAAATTGCTATTTTAAGGCTATTTTATTAAGAAATGTTAAGGTTAAAATGAAAGATATTCAAAATTTAAAAGATACGCGTAACGTCGATATACAAAAAGTAGGGATTAAACACCTTGAACTACCATTGATTATTCAGAGAAAAAACAGTTCAAATCAAGTTGTTTGTGCAGAAGCGCGAGTTAGTGTTTCACTACCGAGAGATTATAAAGGCACACACATGTCAAGATTTGTTGAAGTTTTAACAGAATGGCAACATAAAAACTTACTCGGCGTAGATATTAAAGGGTGTCTTGAAAAAATTATCAAAAACCTTGAAGCCGAAAGTGGAGAACTAGAATTTCAATTCACATACTTTATAGACAAAAAATCCCCAGTAAAAGGAATTGAAGCACCGATGAGCTACCATTGTTCTTTTGAAGGTCGTATTGAAAACGGCGACTACAAATTCATTTTAGGGGTAGAAGTTCCTGTTACAACGCTTTGTCCTTGTTCAAAAGAGATTTCTGACAACGGCGCCCACAACCAACGTGCACTAATTAAAGTCAAAGTTTCTTACGATGAGAGTGAACAAGTTTGGCTTGAGGACTTAATCAACTTGATTGAATCTTGTGCATCTTGTCCTGTTTATCCGCTTTTGAAGCGTGAAGATGAAAAATTTGTAACCGAAAAAGCTTGGGATAACCCTAAATTTGTAGAAGATGTCCTTCGTGATGTTGTCGTAAAATTACGCAACCACGAAATCATTGACGAGTTTGAAGTAGAATGCGAAGCATTTGAAAGCATTCACAACCACTCGGCTTGGGCTTTTCAACACGAAATCAAATAATGCTTTGTACTTACAACGTGGACAAATTTAACCACAATTAGACAAACAGCTCATACAAAACAACTGCACAAGATACAGACAAATTCAGAGATTCAACCCTATCTGACATCTCTATTTTAACATGCTTTGTAGAAAATTCTATCAATTCATTAGAAAGCCCATCAGCCTCAGAGCCAAACATAACAAGCACAGAAGATTTCACCTTACATTCTTTCAAATATTCCTTAGCTCTCGGAAGAGTCGCTAATCTTTCAAAATCCCCAAACAATTTTTGCAAAACATCAAATTTTTCAATGTAAACAACCGGAATTTTCCACAAATTTCCGACAGTTGAACGTACGCATTTAGGATTATACAAATCAGCACACTCTTTCCCGTAAAGTACCACGGCATCAGCACCAAAGGCAACAGCAGAGCGCAAAACTGTGCCACGATTTCCTAAATCTTTAATATTTTCAAGCAAAACTACTTTTTTGGTGTTTTTCAAATCTTCAACAGAATATAATTTTTTACGAGCAACCGCAACCGCATCAGGAGCAGAGTCTGTTGTAGAAATCTTTTTCAACACAGGCTCAGAAGTACAAACAACACATTCACCTAAAAAGCCATACTCTGCCTGTTTTTCCTTCAAGACAAAAGCATACTCAATCTCCAACCCTGCATTAAATGCCTCTTCAATGCATTTAAAGCCCTCTAACAAAAATTTTCCGGTCTTATCTCGGTATTTTTTTTGTTGGAGTTTTGCCGTTTCTTTTACTAAATCATTATTTACACTCGTAATTTCTTGCACTTAAAGCACCTCAAACTCTTTCAGCCATTCTTTTTCTTGCTCAGTCAAAAGCGAAAAGTCTATCAACTTTTTCTCATAATTCATGTGTACAAAAGAAGTTATTTTACCGTTTTTCATATAACAAGAATTTTCAAGTCTTACCCCAAAATTCGCCTCATTATAAAGCCCCGGCTCTATCGTAAAGCACATATTGTCCTTGATTTCAACCTTAGCCATCTCGTTTTTACTCAAATTCGGCGGATATTCGTGAACATTCACACCAATTCCGTGCCCTAAACCGTGATTAAACACAAAACCTTCAATCTCGTTTTCTGAATAAATCTTTCGAGCCAAATCATCTATATCATAACCAACAACTTTCGCCCCTTGCGCACGTGAAGGCTCACTAGACGGACAAGATGTATAATTATAAGCATTCAAAAACATCTTTAAAACCGTTGTATAAACTTGTTTTTGAAGTTCTGTCGGAGTTCCTTTGACAAAAACTCTTGTAATATCAGTTGCCAAACCTTGCTCATAATAAGCGCCACAGTCAATCAAAACAAGGCTTCCATCTTGCAAAATTTCATCTTTTGAACATTTTGAATAATGTGCAAGTGCAGAGTTTTTGTCCTTCGCAACGATTGATTTAAAACTCAAACTCTTTGCCCCAAAGCGCTTAAACTCTTTTTCCAACTGTTCTGCAATGTCGTATTCTGATATTCCATCATTATTTTCAATATAATCTCGAATAGCTCGAACAGCCTTGTCAGTCCGTTTGAAAGCCTCTATATAGCAAGCGATTTCATCATCTGTTTTTACAGATTTCATAAGTTTTATCGGACTATTTTCTAAAACCTTAACTTTTTCTCCAATAAGCCTGTAATCATAGGCATTTATTGTAGATTTGTCTACATAAATATTTCCTTGATAACTTTCAACAAAATCGTCTATTTCATCAAGCAAACGGGCACGCCCAGCAAGAATTACAGCTTTCCCGCGAATTTTTGTTGAATAATTTTTGGAAAAATCTCGCAAATTAAAAAGATAAGAAACCTCTTCCAAATTTGTGATTAAAACTGCACCGTCATAATCAAAGTCCTTAATTTTTTCTTCAACCGGCACGCCTTCAACCTGAACAACATTAGAATTATCATAACAAATTGCCTTGTCCAAAGGATCAAAATCCAAATATTTTACGGTTACACCAAGGTTTTCAAGTGTTTCTACCCGTACCTGAGAATTCTTTTTAGAAAAAACGCCAAGCACTTCATTTGTCGGAATATTTTTCGCCAATTCCTCCAAAAAACTTTGTCCGGTTTGCAGTTTCACGACTGTCACAACATCATGATTAACCTCTAAATCAGCCTGAATGTGGTATCTTCCGTCAACAAAAAGTAAAATTTTATCGGGTGTAACCAAAACATCTCCGGTCGAGCCAGAAAAACCTGTTAAAAAATATCTGGAATTTTCTCCCAATGCAGTATACTCTTCCAAATATTTATTGGTAGAATTCACGAGAAGGTAGTTTACCCCCTGCTCGTGCATAAAATCTCTAACTTTTTCAACTACATTACTCATCAATCATGCCTGTCAATTGGATTAAGTGCCAACCAAATTGAGTTTCAACCGGAGCTGAAATTTCGCCAACTTCTTTTAGAGCAAATGCAGCATCTTCAAAAGGTTTTACCATAACTCCTCTTTTGAAAAATCCTAAATCACCGCCCTCATGCCCTGATGGGCACAAAGAAACTTGTCTTGCAGCTTCTTCAAACGAAATTTTTCCTGACTTAATATCTTCTGCCAACTTTTTAGCTTCCTCTTCTGTTTTAACAAGAATATGGCTAGCTCTAACCTCTTTTAACATAATTTTCTCCTTATATTTTACACCAAAATAATAACATAAAAAGAGTAATTATCAAGATAATAAAAGACCTGACGGGGGGCCATCAGGTCAATCAAACATAGAGTCTGTTTATGAAAAAATTTTGTACATAGTATTTGAGAAGAATAAGCTTGCCATATTTTAAACCAAACCGCTCTAAGAAAAAATCTTGTCGCAACCCCGAAATAAGTGCCTGGATATAACAAGCTTACAAATATATAATAACCCTTTTTTCAAAATATTTCACCACTCCAAAGAATAACTTTTTAAATAAATTTATAGCTAAAAGAATTAATCCCAAAGAATTAGTTCAAAGTATTATAATTTTATTTTACAAGTAAGTTATGGATAGCTATAAGCAGCCCCCCCCCTAAAAACAGGCACTAAAAAAGCGGAAGACGAGACTCGCTTGCATCGTAGGCGAACTGCATGAGCCGTACGAGGCAGGATACTCTTTAGAGTAGAACTCCGTATGTTGCGACAACAGAGCAACATACCAGTTCGAAGGCTCGATTGCAATAATTCTTAAAACAGACACTAAAAAAAGCGGAAGACGAGACTCGAACTCGCAACAGCCTGCTTGGAAGGCAGGTACTCTAGCCATTGAGTTACTTCCGCATAACCTTAGTATAATACAAAAAATTTTTTTTGCAATAGTATCCAACAGATTAATAACAAAATTTCTCATGTTTTTGTTATACTTATGAAAAAACAACGCAATTTAAGGTGGTATTATGTTAGAACAGATGGCAGTAAATGCAGACAATATTAACAAGGTTTTCTCGACATTCAAGGTTTCCATGTTTATTGGGCTTATCGTGAATATAATAATTATAGCTGTACTTTTCAAGCTTACTGATATGTTCATCAACAAGCTAAAAACTCGCTTTACAACCCCCGATAATTCAGAAACTTTAACTCATGTTTTTCCGATATTAGAAAGAGTCATTAAGGCCTTAATATTTTTCTTTATTACTGCATCTTTTCTACAAAGCCAAGGATATTCACTAACCTCACTAATTGCCGGTTTCGGAATTACCGGTTTAGCAGTTGGCTTTGCAGCACAGCAGACAATCGCTTCTATGTTCGGAACTTTGGCTATTCTGACAGACAAAGTTTTTAAAATCGGGGATTACATAAAGGTTAACAATGTAGAAGGAACTGTCGAAAATATTACACTTCACTCCACAAAAGTCCGAACACTTGACAATTTTATGGTAACAATTCCAAACAGCATAATCGATTCTAACGTAGTCGAGAATGTTTCTCGTGCAAAAAAACGTAAAATCCAAGTTGTTTTTGGAATTACGTATGACACTAGCGAAGAAAAAATCAAAAAAGCAATCACTATTATAAAATCTATTATGAAATCCCGACACGATGTAACGCAAGATTTTAGAGTAAACCTTGACACCTTAGACAGCAGCTCTATAAATATTAAATTGTTCGGATACGTAAAAACGGCATCAATCATTACGCTTGAAAAAGTCCGTGGAGAAATTCTTTTTGAAGCTATTAAACAGTTCCGTGCAGAAGGAATTGAATTTGCGTTCCCTTCCCAAACTGTTTATATGGCAAAATAATCATTTTCACCGCATAATCCAGACAATCATTACAGAAAGACAAAATGAACATAAAAATTATTGCACTTGGAAAAATCAAAGAAAAGTTTTTGAAAGATGGTATTGATGAATTTTTAAAACGTCTTACACCATACGCCTCTGTTGAAATTTTAGAGCTTTCACCAATTGAAATAAAAGATGAAAATTTAACCCAAAAAGTTTTAGACCAAGAGGGCGATAAGATTTTGGCGCACATAAAACCACAATCTTTCGTCATCACAATGGAAATAAAAGGCAAAATGCTTTCATCAGAAGAATTTGCGCAAAAGATTGAAGATTTAACAAACGACGGAGTAAGTGAAATTGTTTTTGTAATCGGTTCATCTTGCGGAATTTCGCCAAATGTTTCTGCTCGTGCAAACTTCAAATTAAGCATGTCAAAAATGACATTTTTACACCAATTTGCAAGACTTATCCTCGTAGAACAAATTTATCGCGCCTTCAAAATTATCAAAGGTGAAACTTATCACAAATAATTCCCAAAGAGTATAAAATTTAGCCTATTTCATCGGAGTGTAGTCACAATACACTAAACTTGCCCATTTTTCAAAATAACTTATTTGTGTTGCACTACCAGACTTTATATAAATTCTATGTAATGAACTGTGTGGCATATTCAAAGCCGAAACAATCGCAGCTTTAATAATGTCTTTATGGGTTACAATAATAATACGATTTCCTATATTTTCTTCAATTACTCTATTTAATGTTTCTCCTACACGATTAATAAAGTCTGTCATACTTTCAGCATCAGAAGGAACTGGTGTCTCAGGAGAATTAATCAGAGTTTCCATTGCCTCAGGTGAAGTTTCGTAAACCTGCTCAAATGTCAAATTATTAAAACTCCCGCATTTTCTAGGGTGTAAGTCTTCGATTATTTCAAAATCTTGTTTAAACAACTTTGATATCATTCCTGCTGACTGAATTGATCTTGTTGCAGGAGATGTATAAATTTTATCATTTTTTATTGCTCTGTATTTTAAATACCCACAGATTTTTTCCATCTCATCAATGCCTGTATCGCTCAACGGCGGATAAGCTTCTGAATCTGAAAATCTGTCGTCTTCACTAAAAATTGTTGCTCCGTTGCATATAAAAGTTATTTTACATTTTCTATCGTAATACATAATTTATCCTATCTGTTTGTATTTTTTATTATATCATTATTTTTAAAGTCAATCAAGGCTTTCTTTTTTAGTTTTTACCAATCTTTTAACGAATTTAACAATTGCATTGCTTCTGATGAGTTTTTAGAGTTCAACTTAACAAATTGTCTTTTATCAGGATTAATCACACACATTGTTTTACCGCACATTTTTAAGAATGCAGCAACCGATGAATAATCCGACGCATTTTGTCGCTGCTTATTACATTCTTCAAAACTATTGCACATCTGAACAGGGCCATTAAAACCGACTCTGATATTGCTAAATTCTTCCTGCTCATAAGATTTTAACTCATAATTTAAATTCTCGCTATGAACATAATTTTGAACTCTTAGGTTAAAATCAGACGAACTTTTATCGTAGATATAAAAAACAACCTTGCGCGAAGAATCAAATATATTCGCCCAAGTTCCGGAATATCGCGCACCTCGCAAGACAGAATCAGGAGTCCTATTTGGCTGATAGCCGTTAATCTTTGGAATATCCTGTTTACTACCAGATGAAACAGAATTTGGGCTTGCGTTTAATTCCCCATCAAAAACTCCTTTTATTTGCGCAAAAGCCAAGTCAAAATTAATTGCTGGAACATCTTTCAAAAGTCCAAAATTTAAAACAACCACCAAAATAACGATTAAACAAACAACAAAGCTTACAAACTCTGTTAACCTAGCTTTCAATTCTTTTCTCATAAAATTCTCTCCACAGAAATTATACAATAATTTTAACATAATTGCAACATTAGTTGACAATTGCGCTTTACCATTGTTTAATAAACTTATACTGGCTGAATTTTCGTGCTGAAATGTGTCAGTTAGGCAAAAATAGGACGTAGGAAGTTTCTGAGTACAGGCGTTGAAAACGTTTGTAGGAACGAAAAATCGGTGGTCCCATCATAATCGGAATGCGTAAGGGTTTCAGAATATGGTTTTGCCGCATGGTAGAAAAATAAAAGGAGAAATTAAATGCCTACAATTAACCAGCTTGTACGTAGCGAACGTAAAAAGCTTACAGACAAAACAAAATCTCCAGCTTTGATGAATTGTCCTCAAAGACGTGGAGTTTGTACAAGGGTTTACACAACAACCCCTAAAAAACCTAACTCAGCTTTAAGAAAAGTTGCAAGGGTTAGATTAACTAACGGATTTGAAGTTACTTCATATATTCCAGGTATCGGTCACAACCTACAAGAACACAGTGTTGTTCTAATCAGAGGTGGTAGGGTAAAAGACCTTCCAGGTGTTCGTTATCACATCGTTAGAGGCACATTGGATACTGCTGGTGTTGCAAACAGAGCTCAAAGCAGATCTAAATACGGTGCTAAGAAAAATGCTAAAGGAGGTAAGAAGTAATGTCAAGACGTTCTAAACCAGCTAAACGAGTTCCATTAGCAGATCCGGTATATAACAGTGTAGATATCTCTAAATTCATCAACAGAATTATGAGAAGAGGTAAAAAATCATTAGCTGAAAAAATCTTCTATGCTACATTGAACAGAATTGAAGAAAGAACTGGCGAAAAATCATTGGATATTTTCCAAAAAGCTATGACAAACGCAACTCCGTTGTTGGAAGTTAAAGCTAGACGTATCGGTGGTTCTACTTACCAAGTACCTATCGAAGTTAAAGCAGACAGAGGTTTCGCTCTTGCTTCATCTTGGTTGATTGAATCAGCTAAAAAACGTGGCGGCAAATCATTCATCGACAAATTAACTAACGAATTGATTGACGCTTCAAACGGTGCAGGTTCTGCTTGCAAAAAACGTGAAGATACTCACAAAATGGCTGAAGCTAACAAAGCTTTCGCTCATTACAGATATTAATAAATTTTTATTTATAATATTAGAAAAAGAACTCCGAAATTTCGGGGTTCTTTTTGTTTTGAAAGTATTTTCATCATTCTGAAAAGTTTTAGTTAAATGTAGGTCGGAATTGCTATTTCGACACTATATATTCAATTTCAGACTTTGATACGAAGTTTATTTTTATTTCATATCATCTTTTGGATTTGTGATATTTTTAATATCAAAGGCCTTTGCAAATGCACGCAACACTGCCGGATTTATCACAGTTGGCGGACAGTCTGAAAGAAATATGTTTTTCGCCCCGTTGTTTTTCAAATTAATAATATTTGAAAGCGAATTCATATCACATTTTGTCAGAAAAAATACCAGCTTATCAGAATTTACAGGTATTTTTTCAAAAATTTTGTGTAAAACTTCATACAATAATGCATAATCGGCTCCAAGATTAAACGCAAAAACATTTTCTAAATTGGGATCTTGCGAAAATGTTATGACAAAATCTTTTTTATCAATAAGCTTATAAAACTGTTTAAAATAAGCTTTTTGCATTGACGACATATTTGAAAGCCCGACAATATAGAGGCGACCTGACAAGTTATTCGAAATTTTATCAATAATCCTGTCGAGCTCCTCAACAGAGTACCCAACAGTTTCTGCCTCACGTTTTTGACCTTTTGCAAAGCCTTTTGCTTGGAGTGCAGATTCGATTAACGGAGAAAAATCATTATTTTCGATTTTGATAACTCCTTTTGGAACAATTTCATCTGTCGTAAAAAGTCGCCCACGATAAAGATATTCAATATTTTGGGCTTCATTTTTCGTCAAAAGAATTGCACCTGGGAAAGTTGCAAAATCCAAGATTGAGTTAAACACGCCATTGCCAAAATGCCCTTTCAAACAAGAATATTTTTGAAAGCTCGGAAATGAATGTGCAATCAAAAGATTTCCATTTGTGTAAACATCAATTTCTGTTCCTTCAACAGCTTGCAATACATGTTCCAAATCCAAAAGATTTGAACCTGAAACCATAATCGCTTTATTTGGAATTGTTGAGTGTGACACATGAACTTTTTCAATTACACCAAAATTTTCCTTTTGAACAATATTTATTAAACTCAAAAGTTCAATGTCCAATGTGGCGAGTTTTTCAATCATCGATTTTAAATTCGTTATTTTTGTCTTGTTAAAAATGTTTAACGCTTCCAAAACCATATTTACTGCCTCTAATGTGTTTTGTTGAAAATCTTCAAGAGTAATAATATTTACACAAACACTTTTCATTACAGAATTCAAAATCTCTGACATATATTTTTGACTGGAAGATTGACGTTTAAATTTTTGTAAAAACTCTTTATTACCCATTTTTAGGATTTCTGACAAACTCGTTTTAGGCGAAAGCTTTATCAAGTGTTTCAAGTCGATACAAGGTTTACCCTGTTTTTTACATAAACCTAAATACTCTTTGCGAACACGTACCAGATTATTATATTGATTAGAAAAAGAATTCAAAATTTGAGCTTCCGAAAAATCTCTCACTGCATCAGCGTTTGCAATTTCTTTTATAACTTCAATTGCGATTTCTCTCTCCACAACACCGCAAGAATGAAGTTTTACCAGATAATAAGCTATTTGCCGAAGCAAAACAGACATTACCTCTTGCATAGACGAAATATTGGGAGAAGTCGAGCATGCTCCCATTGAAACACAGTTATTAAACTCGGTATTTGATAAAGAATTATAAAACATAATTAACCCCTATTCATTGCATACTGTATAATATCATCAGATTCGTACATTGAAATATTCTTTTCAAAATCGTCTAAAAACGGAACTTGAGCTTTCCCCCCAAGCTTTAATAACATGTTTAGATTTTCCGGCTCTATTACATTTTTCTTATTATATTTAATATTGTTTTCTTCAAAAAAATCTATCACTTTCCTACAATACGGACAGGTTTCCGAGATATATAAATCAAACATTTTTCCTCCTTTTTTAAATTTATTATAAACCGAGGCGAGTTAAATAAATTGCCCAATTCGTTAATAATTAGAATAATTCAATTGCATAAGATTGTTTTTTATATTAAACTTTGGAGTATGAAAAATATTTTATTTGTATTCGGAACGCGTCCCGAAGTTATAAAATTGGCGCCGGTTATTTTGGAACTAAAAAAATATCCTGAAAAATACAACGTAATCGTTTGTAATACAGAACAGCAAAAAGAGTTGTCTAATCAGACTTTGGCTTATTTTGGATTAAAAGCTGATATAAATTTGGATTGTATGAAGCCTAATCAATCGCTTTTAGAGGTTCAAACACGTATTTTGTCTGCATTAGATAAGGTTTTTGATACTCATAAAGTTGATGCAACAATTGTTCAAGGTGACACAATGACAGTTCTTTGTGGAGCTTTGGCAAGTTTTTACAGAAAAATTCCTGTTTATCATGTGGAAGCTGGGCTTCGTTCTTACGACATTTATGAGCCGTTTCCGGAAGAAGTTATGCGTCAGATGACTTCTCGTGTTGCAGAATTGAATTTTGCACCTACTGAGAAAAACAGACAAGCATTACTTAAAGAAAACATTTCTGATGACAAAATTTTTGTTGTTGGAAACACTGTAATAGATGCACTTTTCTGCCTGTCAGAAGAAACTTTGAATGGTGCTAAAAATTATTTTGAGTCGCAAAACATCAAAGTTGATGATAAATTAGTCTTGATAACAGCTCATAGAAGAGAAAACCATGGCGAAAGGATTAACAGAATTCTTGATGCAATCGAACATTTGGTTAATAAATACTCAGATCACACATTTGTAATACCGGTTCACCCAAACCCGAATGTTAAAGACAAAATTTATGCAAAGCTAGAAAAATATTCTAACGTAAAGCTATTGAAACCGTTGGATTATCCATATCTTGTGTATTTGATGAAAAATGCAAAATTAATTTTGACAGATTCAGGCGGAATTCAAGAAGAAGCACCGTCTTTTGGGTGTCCGACTCTTGTTATGCGTTATGAAACAGAACGTCAAGAAGGCATTGATGCCGGTGTTTCAGTGCTTGTCGGAGCTGATTATGACAAGATTGTTTCTCACAGTGAAGCTATTCTTTCAAAAACGAGAGAAGAAACTCGTTTAAAAGCACAAAACCCTTATGGCGACGGAACTTCATCTAAAAAAATTGAAGAAATAATTTCAAAATTTTAGTATAATATTTTAAATAAAATATAACATCGAAAAAAATCCTTGATTATTACTCGGTGTTATATTTTTTTACTATTTTTTATAGATAATTAAACTTTTTTCTTACTCTTCAAGCCCAATATTTTCTGTTTTTTAAATCCCGATTTTGTAGAATAGTTTTAAATTTCGTTCACGTTTATCCTGTCGGTAAGGAGTGAATATGAAAAAACTTTTCTTGATAATCGGAATATTAATCTGTTTAAATCCTTGCTATGCAAGTACAAACGGAGCTCTTTTAGATAATATCGAAAAATCGTTATACGGTTTTACATACACAACATCTGACGATGCGACAAGACTTTCGAGAATTGAACAAAGCGTCTATGGTCAAACGAAAGACAATAAAACTGTTCCTGAACGAATTTCTGCGTTGAAAAAAGATATTTCAGCAGAACAAATCGGACATGAAATTGCACCAAAAGAAGACACATTTATGGAAGATAACGACTCGTACAAAGAAGACAGGCTTGCACAAGAAAAGATGCCGCCTGCCGGTGCAAATGTCGATTATCCGTCAATAAATGAGCTTGAACAAAAGGTTTTCAGCCAGCAATATAAGAATAAAGACTTAAATTCAAGACTTGCAAGTCTTGAACAAAAAACACTTGGAAAAACTTTTGACAATGATTCTTTTTCTGCTCGTGTAGAACGATTGCAAGCTAAGGTTAAACCAAAATCCTTTATGAATAACAGTATTGCACAATCGTCAAATGGGTATTATGACGACGATGTTGTTCCGCTTGACAAAAACTATAAGCTTGACGAATACCAACCGCCAGAGTTTGACTATGATGCTTATAATGCAAGAAACACAAAAAACATATCGCCACAAAAACCTGCAAATATTGCAAGCATTGAAAAGTCAATTTTCAAGCGAAACTTCAACGGGGAAAATCTTGACAACAGACTTTCCAGAATTGAAAGTACTATGTTTGGAACAACTTTTGCAAACGATACACAAGATGATAGATTAAGACGAATTACAAGTGCATATAAAGCAACAAGAAGTGCAAGTAAATATGATTCCAACAAGTTCTCTCAAAACATGGCAACCGCAATGCAAATCGGAACTCTTTTGCTCATGATTTTGGCGTGCGTTTTATAAAAATAAAAATTTCCTCCCAAGTATCCAATTATAATTTCTAAACGTAAAGATTTCTTTAAGCTTTTGACATGCTTTTAAGATTGTTGGTAGAATACATAATAAGACTTGGTAGGAATTTATGTACATAAAACAATTAGAAATCGACAATTTTAAATCATTTGCCAATAAATCGGAAATCCCGTTGCTTAAAGGGTTTACGACAGTATCAGGACCAAACGGTTCGGGCAAAAGTAATATTATAGACAGTGTTTTGTTCGCTCTCGGACTTGCAAACGCAAGTGAATTGCGTGCAGAAAATCTTTCACATTTTATTTCTACCTACACAAAACGTAACGATGCTTTTGTTAAAGTAACTTTTGGCGACACCGAGAACGGTGAAGATTTAACTATCGGACGTAAAATTAGAAAGACTTCGCAAGGCTATGCAAGTACTTACTACATCAACGATAGCGTTACGACTTTGACAAATGTCCATGCCGTACTTGAAAAATACAACGTAACTCCAAACAGCTACAACGTTATGATGCAGGGCGATGTCATGGGGATTACGAACTGTACTCCCAAAAACCGTCGTAAAATTATTGACGAAATCGCGGGTATCGCTGACTTTGACAGAAGAATAGATCAAGCAACAAATGAGCTTGAAACAGTTGAACAAAGAGTAGAACGCTCTACTGTTATTTTAAACGAAGTTGACAACAGGCTTGAACAACTAAAAGAAGAGCGTGAAGTTGCGCTAAAATATCAAAAATTGCGTGAAGAAAAACAGGGACTTGAAAGCCAAGTTAGCAAAGTTAAGTTTTTTGATATAAAAAGAAGTCTTGAAAAAGCTCATGAAAATATCCTTGAATTTACCAAAAAGAAAAAAGAAGAAGAGGTAAAAAACAAGGATTTAGACGAGCGTTTGAATCTTATTAAGCAGAAATACCAAGAGATTTCAAACCTTGTAAAAGAAAAAGGGGAAGCTCAACAAATTGAATTAAAGAAACAGGAAGAAGCTTTAAAAGGTGAAATTGACCGTAAAAATAACGCAACAAACTACGCTGACAAGCAAATTCACGACGGATTGCGTTCTATTGAAAATGCGAAAAACGGTATTGAAAACTTCAAAAAGAAAATAGAAGATTTTAAATTAAAAATTAAACTTAAAGACGACGAAATTGCCGTTATTAAAGAAAATACAAAGACTCGTGAAGCTGAACTGAAAAAGATTTTGGAAGACATGACAGGGCTAAATGCCACAGCTGATCAGCATATCGAAAAACGTAACAATTTACGTAAACAGTTGGAAGATTTGAAAGACGAGGAAACTAAACTCATTCAGTCAAAACTTCCACTTGAAAGTGAATTAAAGACTCTTCAAAGAGATTTGGAAGACGCTAAAACGAGACTTGCAGAACTAACCGAGATGAAGGAAAATTTTGCGGCTAACCAAGATTTGAAGAAAACTCTTGTAGAGCAATTGCAAAAAGAGATGGCGGATTTTAAAATTATCCAACAAAATGCAATGCACGATCTTGATACAACCAAGAACGAAATTAATGACTTGAACTACAATATTCAAATGGCTTCTAGAAAAATAGCCGTTATGGAAACAAAAAAACAGATGGCAGAAGAATCAAACTTCGGACGGGCTGTTGATACCATAATGAATGCTAAGTTAAGAGGAGTTCATGCTCCGCTTGTTAAACTCGGAACGGTTGACAAAGAGTTTTCTGTTGCAATGGAAGTGGCTTTTGGCGGACGTATGGCACACATCGTCGTTGATGATGAGCATGTGGCAGGTGTTGCAATTGAACTTTTGAAATCTTCAAATGCCGGACGTGCAACATTTATTCCATTGAATAAAATTAAAAAAGCTCCGACAAGATTACAATTACCACGAGATAAAGGCGTAATTGATTTTGCGATAAACCTTGTTGACTTTGACGATGAATATATAGATGCGTTTTATTATGCAGTTGGTGACACTATTGTTGTTGAAGACTTAGAGTCTGCCAAAAAACTCATCGGGAAATACAGAATGGTTACTCTTCAAGGCGAACTTCTTGAAAAATCAGGATCCATGACGGGTGGTACAAGATTACGCACTGGTTTGAGTTTTAGCCAAAATGATGATGAAGAGTTGAACAAATTCAAAGATCGTTTGAAAGAGATGGAACAAAAACTTGCATCTCTTGAAAATAAAAAAACATCATTAGAAGCGAAGTTGGAAGATGTTCGTGGCAAATATTCTGATTCTATGAGCGAGTTTTCTAAATCAAAAGTAGAACTTGACAATATGAACCAAAATTATGCCAACAGCGAAAACATTTTAAAAGAAAAAGCTGATTTTATAGCTTCTGCTGAACCGAAAATTGTAGAATTAAACAACAAGTTGGATAAACTTGAAGAAAAGAATGTTAAAATCTACGATGATATGGCAACTTGTCAAGAGGCTATTGATGAGGTTGAAAAGCTTATCAATGACAAGGATTTGAAGGATTTAAAAGAAAAAACAGAAGGCGTTGAAAACGAAATAAAAAGACTTCAAACCAAATTAATGACAGCAGAAAACGATAAAAATGAGCTTAATCGCCAGATTTCGTTCCATGAAAATTTAATTGAAACCAAAACAGAAGAAATTACAAATATTGAGCACAACAATGTTAAACTGGAAGAAGATAAAAAGCGTTACCAAAACGACATTGTAGAGCTTAATAAGAAAATGGAAGAACTCCATGAACAAATTGTTCAGATTGAAGAAAAACTTGGCAAACTACTTAAAGAACGTGATGAAATTAATGCAGAATTAATCGAACTTGAAAAGCAAAAACACATTAAAGCTGCTGATATTGAACGTATTGCTGAGCAAATAGAGTCATTCAAAGCTCGCAGACGTGAACTTGAACCGCAATTGGATAATGCAAAAAAAGACTTGGAAGATGCCGGTGAAGATGTTGCTAAGCTTGAACCGATTGAAATTTCAATTGAAGAAATTACATCAAAAATCCAACGTTTAGAAAAGAGAATGGCTGAATTAGGCGATGTTAACATGCGTGCACTTGCAGCTTATGATGAAGTTTTAGCTCGTCAAAGCGAATTGAAAGAACAGATTGAAACACTTTCTAAGGAACGCAAAGAAATCTTAGAAAGAATGCAGGGTTACGAGCAGTTGAAAAAAGAAACGTTTATGAAAACATATAACCACATAAACGAAAACTTTAAGGAAGTATTCCACCAATTGTCAGAAGGCGAAGGCGAATTGAAACTTGAATGTCCTGATGATCCTTTGTCCGGTGGTATGACAATTGAGGCTCAACCGCGAGATAAAAAACTTCAAAGGCTTGAAAGCATGTCTGGTGGAGAAAAATCATTAACAGCGTTAGCATTTGTATTCGCAATTCAACGCTATATGCCATCACCATTCTATGCTTTTGACGAAGTTGATGCAAGTTTGGATACAATGAACGTTGAAAGAATTGCCCAAATGGTTCAAAACCAGTCAAAAGATACGCAATTTATTGTAGTTAGCCACAGAAGACCTATGATTGAATCAGCTAACAGAACATTAGGTGTAACTCAAAAAGAAAAAGGGATTACGAAAGTTACCGGAATTAAACTAAGAGACGAAGAATAAGGATATGAGTACAGAAACAGCATTAAATTATAATATGGATTTGCCTGATTTGGGCTTAACCAAAGACGGTAAAACTAAAAGCGAAGGAATCGGGATTTTAGTCGACATGGCAAAAGCCGGCAAGATAGACCCTTGGAACATTGATATCGTTGATGTTACAGATAAATACCTTGCACACATGATTGGATTAAAATCACAAAACCTAAGGGTAACAGGACGTACTTTTCTCTTTGCAGCAATTCTTTTGAAATTAAAATCAAATGTGCTTGAAGGGATTGATATTAACCAGTTTGATTCTGAACCGGAAGATAATTTGGAATATGACGACGACGGATTTATTGTTGATTATGGCGAGGACGATTATGTTCCAACTAACAACGTTATCTCAATTGACGAAGTATTACAAAGACGTACAAGCGTTAGACTTAACCACAATCGTGTTGTAACTTTGAAAGATTTGATTCGACAATTACAATTTTATGAAAAGTTAGAGCACAAACAGTCATTGAAAAGTGCACATGAACGTGCTAAACGCAGGGTTCAATCGTATTCAAGACTAACTCCTAATGATATCGTAAATCTTGCTCACGAAGAATATATTGAAAGTTGCGTTCAGTCATTGAAAGAAAATTTATCACAAATTTTTGAAAAAAACGACAAAATTGAATTGAATGAATTAACGCTTTTAGGAATGGACAGAATCAGTGCCTATATTGCACTTTTGTTCCTTACGGCGGAAACAGATTATGAGTTGCAGCAAGACGAATTTTATTCTGACTTGTATGTAGTAAAAGGTGGAGAAAAAGATGAAAATAGAACAGTTGAAATCCAGAATTGAAGCTGTTTTGTTTATAACAGCAAGAGCGGTTTCGCTTGATGAAATCGCCGTCATTTTAGGCGAAGAAAAAGAAACAATTGAAGAAGCCATTTTGGAATTGATTATGGATTACTCAACCAGAGATGGCGCATTGGAAATTGACGATGAAAACGGATATATTTTGCAGGTAAAAGAAGATTATATGGACTTGGTAGAATTGCTTTGTCCGGTTGATTTAAAGCCTGCTGTTTTGCGTACGTTATCCGTAATTGCATTAAAAGAGCCTATTCGTCAAACAGATTTGAAAGAACTTAGAGGCTCAACTGCCTATGAGCATGTTCAAGAACTTGTTGAAAAAGGGCTTGTGTCTAAAACTCGTGATAAAAATGGGAGAAGTTTTAATCTAAAAACGACTCCTAAGTTTGCAGAATATTTTAAACTAAAAGGGGACACCAGATCTCTTGCCAAAATTCTTGAAATCGATAAAGGTGTAAAGGACAATGAGCAAGGATAGAACTACAACTTTTATTATTTGGGCTCTTTTAATTACAATCGGAATTGTGTTTAAATTCATGCCTGACTTTTATTTTTGGCAAGGTCGTGATTTTTATAAAAAACAAGATTTTGTAAAAGCTCATAAAAGCTTACAAAAAGCATATTCTTTAAATAAATATAACAAAGATATAAGATACTATTACGCCAAAACTTTAACCAATTTAACGCCAAACTTGACTGTTCAAAAGGCTGTATTTGAACTTGCGACAAGCAAACAGAAAGATAGCGCGCAACAAGTTGCTGAAAGCCAAATTAACCTTTGGCGTGGAAATGTTCTAAAAAAAATAGGGAACAACTATATTGAACAGGTTCCTTTGGACAAAGGAATTTTACGTTGGGACGAAAATAAGTTTCCATTAAAAATCTCAATAAATGACAAAAGCGAACAGCAGCTTCCATCGTATTATCAAGAAGAAATCCTTAAAGCTTTTACGCAATGGCAAGCATCAAGCGGATTTATTACGTTTGCAACAGTGCAAAATGAAAATAATGCGGATATAATTATAAATATAGAACCAACTCCTTCAGATATGTGTTCAGAAAAGAACTGTAAATATGTCGTTGGGTTTACAACTCCACACGTAAAAGGCAGTAATCTAAAAAATATGACAATTACGCTTTATGCCAAAGACGCTTACAATAATTTCTTTTCAGATAAAGAACTTTACAACACGATTTTGCACGAAATCGGGCATGCTCTCGGAATTATGGGGCATAGTTACAGCACAGAAGATTTGATGTATATGGCAACCGATAATTCTTCAGGATTTTTTGCGCCATACAGAAGCTCCTTTCAATACCTTTCCCAACAAGACTTAAACACTATCTTGCTTTTATACAAACTTATTCCTGATATATGTAACACTCCGATTAACAAATTGGATATAAAAGGGAAAATTTATGCGCCTATAATTCTCGGCACATCAGAAGAAATTACATCAAGAAAAATCAAGGAAGCTAAAAATTACATAAAAAATGCACCAAATCTTCCGGGAGGATATATAGACTTAGGGATTGCTTATGCAGAACTAAACAAATATGGTGATGCAAAAAAAGCAATGAAAAAAGCTCTTGAATTAGCCAAATCTAATGATGATAAATATTTGATTTACTACAATTTGTCTGTTATTAATATGAATTCAAATAATTTGGAAGATGCTTTAACAAACGCTGAAAACGCTCGTCTAATCTCTGAGAACGAGGACGTAAAAGAATTAATAACAAACATAAAACATGCTCAAAGTGCAAAGCAAAAGCCGTTCAAAAGTAAGCCGCTCGGCAATTAGAATGTTTATTTATTATGAGTTTACAAATTCTTCACAAACACTTTAAAAAGGGATTTGTTTAGGTTAAACTCAATTGGTTGATTACAAATTAATGGAGATATGAGAATGTATAATGTAGCTATCATCGGAGCTGGTCCTGCCGGAATTTTTGCGGCTTTGGAGATTATGAAACTTAAACCAGATTGGAAAGTTGTTCTAATCGAAAAAGGTCAACGAATTGAAAAAAGAAAATGTTCACTTCGAGAAGGCTATGCAAAATGTCCAACTTGCAAAAGATGTGGTCTTTTATGCGGTTGGGGCGGTGCCGGTGCGTTTTCTGACGGCAAATTGACTCTTACTCCTGATGTTGGTGGTCATCTTGTTGATTACATGGACAGAAAACAAGTTGAAGATTTAATCGCTTATGCAGATCAACTATATTTGGATTACGGTGCAACTGATGAAGTTTTCGGAACAGATATGAAGGTTTTTCAAGAACTTGAAAGACAAGCTGTTCTTGCCGAATTAAAGCTTGTACATTCGCCTGTCAGACACTTAGGAACAGAAAGAAGTCTTAACGTATTGAAAAATATGCAAGACTACTTAAACGACAGAATTACAATTTTAAACGATGTTTCAGCTCAATCTCTAATTGTTGAATGCGAGCAGGTTAAAGGGATTGTTCTTGATAACGGCGAAACAATCAATGCAGAATACACAATTGTTGCCCCTGGTAGAGAAGGAGCAGATTGGCTTACACAAGAATTTGCTAAACATAAAATCGGTATGGTAAACAATGCTGTTGATGTCGGTGTTAGAGTAGAACTTCCGGCACCGGTATTTGAGCCTTTGACTGACAAATTGTATGAGTCAAAATTAATTTACCACTCTCCGACTTTTGGCGATGAAGTTAGAACATTCTGTATGAATCCAAATGGTGAAGTTGTTCAAGAAAACTACAACGGAATTTCTACTGTAAACGGTCACAGTTATGCAGAAAAAACGACTAACAACACAAACTTTGCTCTTTTGGTTAGCGAAAAATTCACAGAACCGTTCAAAGAACCAATCCAATATGGTCAACATATTGCTAGACTTGCAAATATGCTTGGCGGTGGAATTTTGGTTCAACGTTTCGGCGACTTACTAGATGGCAGACGCTCTACTCCTGAAAGAATTAAATCAAGTATCATTAAACCGACACTTACTTGTGCAACACCAGGGGATTTGAGCCTTGTAATTCCTTACAGACAAATGACAAGTATTATCGAAATGTTACAGGCACTTGATAAGGTTTGTCCGGGAACAGCTTCAAGATATACACTTCTTTACGGTATTGAGGTTAAATTCTACTCTGCAAGGGTAAAATTGACTGACAAACTTGAAACCGAAGGTGTTAAAAACCTATTTGCAATCGGTGATGGCGCAGGTGTTACAAGAGGATTAATTCAAGCTTCCGCATCAGGTGTTCACGCTGCAAGAACAATTTGCGAAAGAGGTTAATAAAAATTTGAGCTCCTCAATGTGAGGAGCTTGTTTTTTGTGCTATCAGTTTTGAGAAGGGTACAAAATAATGGAACATAAAACAAACGCAATTCGAGAACTTGACAAACTCAAAATAAAATATATATTTCATAGTTATTCATCAACTAATGCAATTAGCGGTGTCGAAGTTGCAAGTGTTTTAAACCAAAACCCTGAAAAGGTATTCAAAACACTTGTCACAACAGGCAAAAGCGGGAAGCACTATGTGTTTATGCTGCCTGTCGCAGAAGAGTTGAACCTCAAAAAAGCAGCAAAAGTTGTTGGAGAAAAATCTGTTGAAATGCTTAAATCAAAAGAGCTTTTACCATTAACAGGCTATATTCATGGCGGTTGTTCACCGATTGGAATGAAAAAATTTTTCACAACAACTATCCACGAAACCGCGAAAAACTTTGACACCATAATGTTTAGTGGCGGAAAAATCGGATATCAAGTAGAAATGAGCCTTGAAGAACTTGCAAAAGTTATAAAATTTGAACTTGCAGACATTATAAATTAAACCAAATAAGCAAAAAATCGCAAAGTATTGCAATTTCTTAAACATATGTTTAAAGTACGCATATATATGATATAATTATATCGTGAGATTAGGGCGCATGAAAAAGATTTTAGCAATATTTATAATAATACTTGCCGGCTCAATTTGTCTGGCTGATAATCCTGTTGAAAAGCTAAATCTTAATGAAGCAATTGAACTTGCGGTTAAAAATAATATTGATTTTGAAGCTGCAAAACTTGATACAATCATTGCCAAAAACAATATTAAAGTTGCAAACAGGTTACAAAACCCTGATTTTAATATATTTTACAATTATGGTAGCGCTGGAAAAGGCAACCCGCAAACTTTTGGGCTCTCTGAAAACATTGAAATTGCAAAACGCGGCGCTCGCAAAAAATTAGCTAAATCTAATTACGAATTAGCCAAAGAAAATCTCAAGTTTTACGAGTTTGACTTAAAAATGGACGTTCGAGAGGCTTATGTAAACCTTGTTGCAGCCAAAGCAATTTTGAAAACTTTGCAAGATCAACAAAAACTTTTACAAGAATTATTATCAATTGCAAAACGCCGTTATGAAGCCGGAGCAGCGCCGGAAATTGATGTTATACAAGCTGAAATTGCACTCAATCAAATGACAACTCAGGTAAACACTGCATCTGTAAATGTTAAAAGTGCAAGGTTTGAATTTAATAAAGTTATTAACCCAAAAGACAAGGCATACTTAAAGTTTGACTCAGCAGACCATTCTTTGAATACAAGTTTGACGGGATTGAATTCGCCAAATCCAAAAACAAATTTACCTGACTTCGACTCGATATCAGAAAACACATTAAATAATCGTTTTGATGTCAGAATTGCCAAGCAACAAGTTGATGTCGCTGAAAAGAATTTGTCTGTTGTTGTGCGCCAAAGAATTCCGGATCTTGCAATCCAAGGCGGATATGGCTATCAATCTAAGGGAATGAGCGACGATGGAAGATTCAAAACAGGGGCTTATGCAGGCGCAAGTCTTGTAAATATCCCACTTTTATACGCTTACCGTCCGGAAATCAAAAATGCAAAACTGGAAGTTGAAAAAGCCGAATTGAATTACATTTCAACCCAAAACAAGGCTATGAAAGACTTGAACAGTGCTTATGAAAAGTTTGTCACGGCACAAATGAATTTGAATTATTACAACGACAAACTTTTGAAAAGTTCTGACGAAATGATTAGGGTGTCAAAACGCAGTTATGAAGTTGGGAAATCAAACCTGACAACGCTTATCGTTATGGAACAGTCATATAAGTCAATAATCGTCGGCTATACAAATGCACTTGCAGAATATTATAACTGCTGGATTGATTTTTTGCGTGAAGTTAATCAAGAGGAGCTAAAACTAGACAATGAAACTATTTAGCAAACTTTTGAAAACAGCAATAAAAAACAAATTTATCTCTGCAACGATTGCATTGATTTTAATTTTAACTGGCATATATTGCTTAAAAACTCTTGATATAGAAGCATATCCGGATTTTACAAGTCCGATTGTTCAAGTAATTACGCAAATGCCCGGGAAATCCGCAGAAGAAGTCGAACGCCTCGCAACAATTCCACTTGAAAAGAATTTGAACGGAATTCCAAACGAGCAAAAACTTTATTCAAGCTCTCTTTTTGGACTTTCTGTGATTAAGGTTGTATTTGCGGACGGATTGCCATCATCGCTAATTCGTCAACAGGTATTAGAAAGAATTTACCAAACAGAACTTCCGGAAGGTGTCAAACCGGTATTGGGCCCTGATGCATCGCCGATTGGTGAAATTTACAGATACACTCTTGAATCTGATTATTACAACCCGATGTCCTTGAAGGCGATTGAAGATTGGCAAATGGAAAAGGCTTTCAAGCAGGTTCCGGGAATTATTGAAGTAAATAGTTTTGGCGGCCCGATAAAAACTTATAAAGTAATTTTAAACCACGAAAAAGTCCGTTTTTATAACCTTGATGTTGGTGAAATTTTTGACGCAATAAAAGCTTCAAACTCAACAGGCGGCGGACATTACATCTCTAAAAACGATCAAGCCTATATTGTTAGAGGGTTAGGATTATATTCTGGTATTGAAAGCATTGAAAATACTGTTATAACTTCTCGCAACGGGATTCCGATAAGAGTGAAAGATGTTGGAATTGTTGCGATTGATCCAGCCGTCAGAATTGGACAAGTCGGCAAAAACCTTGACAACGATGTTGTTGAAGGAATCGTTCTGATGAGAAAGGGCGAAAACCCAACCAAGACAATTAAAAACCTCCAAGAAAAACTTCCTGATATCAAAGCACAATTACCAAAAGGAATTCACCTAAAACCGTTTTACGAGCGCAGTGAACTTATTCACAACACAATGCACACTATCGGGCACAACGTGGTTTGCGGAATTGTTTTCGTAATCCTGATTTTGTTCGCATTCATTCTGGATTTGCGAATTACCTTGATTGCGTCTTTGGTAATTCCACTTGCTTTGGCATTTGCTTTTTCACTATTTAAGTTATTTGGTATTCCTGCAAACCTACTCAGTATGGGAGCGGTGGACTTTGGAATAATCGTTGACGGCGCAGTTATCTTGATGGAAAACATTTTCAGATGCCTAACAGAATACAAAGGACAATTAAGCCAAAAGAAAAAAGAGGCGATTATATATAAAGCAGTTCGGGAAGTCGGAAGTGTAATAACTTTTTCAACAGTAATTATCCTATGTTGCTTTTTGCCGATTTTTGCATTCGACGGAGTTGCCGGAAAACTCTTCCACCCACTAGCTTTCACAATGGGGTTTTCTTTATTGGGAGCTGTTGTTGCATCTTTATTCTTTTTGCCGGCAATCGCAGCCATTTACATTCCAAACACCAAAATCGTCGAAAAAGACAACAAAATGCTCGACAAAATTACAGAAACCTACAAACACTTGTTGAAGAAAGTATTTAGGGCGCCTAAAAAATTTCTCACCTGTGTCGGCACAATATTTGCCTGTGCATTAATTTTGTTCTGCTTTATCGGGTCAGAATTCTTGCCAAACCTAGATGAAGGAAACATTTGGTTAAGAGTCACGGTATTACCGAGGAGTACAACGATAGAGCATTCTGTTGACGTTGCAAGAAAAATTCGAGAAGTATTACTTCAATATCCGGAAGTTAAAAATGTTATTTCGCATATTGGCTCGGCTGATGACGGAACAGACCCGAATCTTTTAAGTAACATTGAAAACATGGTTGATTTAAAACTTGCAAAAGATTGGCGTTTTAAATGGCATAAAAATAAACAAAAATTAATTCAAGATATGTCCGAAAAATTGTCTGATATTCCGGGGATTACGACGTATTTCACTCAATATATTCAGGATAACGTGGAAGAAGCCGTTTCAGGTTCAAAAGGGCAAGTTGTTGTAAAAATTTACGGTTCTGACTTATATGAACTTCAAAAATTGCAAGATCAAACACTTGCAGTACTTTCAAATGTTCGAGGGATTGTTGATCTTTCTTACGATCAAATTATCGGTCAACCGCAATATCAAATTAAAATTGATAGAGTGAAAGCCGCTCGTTACGGGCTTCGCAGTGACGACATTCAAAAGGTTGTTGAAATTGCAATTGGCGGGAAAAATGCTACACAAGTTTTGGAAAATGAAAAACGTTTTGACGTATTTTTACGACTGGAAGCCAAAGACAGAGATTCTTACCGAAAAATCCAAAATATTATCGTAAAAACACCGGAAGAAATTTCCGTTCCACTAAGCAATGTGACGGACATTTCAACCGACAACGGTGCTATGATTATTACACGAAGCGAAAATTCACGAGTTGCAATCGTCAGATTTAATATCAGAGGGCGAGATCTCGGCTCTACCGTAAAAGATGCACAAAAAGAGCTTGACAAAAAGCTTCAACTTCCTGACGAATATCGTATAAAATGGGCTGGACAATCTGAAAGTCAAAAGAGTGCAAACACAAGACTGGCTATAATTTTGCCGGTAACTTTAATTTTAATCGGTGTAATCTTACACCTTAACTACAAAAACAAAAAAGATGTCCTTATTGCGATGTCAACAATACTTGTAACCCTCTCTGGGTGTATATTTGCGTTATTTATAACAAGAACTTATTTTTCAATTTCGGCAGGGGTAGGTTTTATCGCTGCAATCGGTGTTTCAATCCAAAACGGCGTAATCCTGTTGCTG
>CAKUZO010000018.1 GCA_934717895.1 uncultured Candidatus Melainabacteria bacterium
TTCTTCATGTGTATTCCTTTCAATTTACTTGTATTATAATAATCAGCTGGATTCTTTCGCTGTCGCTCAGAATGACGACTGATAGCAGCTATTTCCGATACAGACTTCGCCTCCTCGCCTCTTGGCGTCTTCGCATCTAAATCAGTTTCGTTATCGTCCTATCGTCTTTTAAAGACCTTGCTTCCCTGCAATTTCCACTACTTTACAAGTCCTTCTGTTTCATTAAACATTACCATATAAAAATCTGGGCTTGTCATATTCGGATTTTTCTTCATGAACTTTTTGACATCAAAATTATCCAAATATTTATCCAGTTTTTTCAAAACCTTTTCATTTTCTTCATGTTCTGTTTTTAATTTTGAAATATATTGACGAGTCATTGCAAGTATTTCTTCCTCTGTCAAAATCGGTTGTCCACCCAGCAATACCTCATCTGATTCGTCTTCGTCAATATACTTTTTTAACTCTTCTTTTGGATCCTCTTTTTGTCTTCTTCCATTGCTGTCAGAAGATGTAGACGACGAGATTGCTCGGTTTCCAAAAGGATTAACACTATTAAACATAAGATGCCTCACTAATTTTTCATTACAAGACGGCATTTTTTGTTTTTTCTTTAATCATTTCATTCAAATAGGGGATATTAGTGCCCTAAATCCCTCTAACCACAACGTTTATCAACTTCTTATAAATAACATTTAGGTTCTTGACCTTGAACACCGGCGTACAATTCAACGTATTGTTTTGCAGGACTGGACTCAATTTTTGTCAACAAAACTTCTTCAATCTGGAAAAATCCTACATCACCGGACATTTCAATGTCAATTCTGATAGGTTTGTTTGCACCATGGTGAATTCCAATTCTTTCGATTGCGTTTGCTGAATATTTGTGAATATCTCCGACCCTCGGAGTTTTGTTCAACGCCATAGGAATTCTTGCACGCCCTTTCGTCATATCACAACCGTCCGCAATCAAGATAATTCCGGCTTCGATTGAGTGAATTTTTTTAGATGCCATGTGACCTACAATCGCCTCAATAGCAAGCGATTTAATCACAACACGTCTGTGCAAATTGTCAGGGAAAAGATGCATTAATGTTCGCTCAATTATGTGTTTCGCAAGGATTACAGACATATCCTCGTGACCTTGACGCCCAATCATCATTCCAAGGTCGTGCATAAGCCCCGCAAGAATGATTGCACACATACTGTCCTCAAAAGTTCCGATTTCTTCCTTTTCCAAAGAAGTCTGAATTCCTGAATCTTTCAAAAGATTAAGCATTTTTATCGCATTAGCACAAACCTGTCGCATATGAACAGGTCCATGGTCGTTATAACCAAGACGCTTGATAGACACATTGTTCGCATAATCTTGCATCTCTTGCAACTCATCATCTGCAAACAAATAATGAACAAGTTCTGTACAAACCTTGCTACCTTCAAGTCTTTTTAAAATTTTTGATTCAAGTGAAACTTCTTTGATTGATTTCATAATGCATTTCCTTTTCTTCTGTTCTTATAATTATATAATACCCCAGAATTGAGAAAAATTATACATCTTAATAAAAAGTTTTTATTTCTACAAACTATTTTTGAAATTTGTCATGATTTCGTCGAAATTGTCACCGCCGAATTTCATCAACATTTCGTCTATTAATACACAGGCAATTCTGTTTTCTGCAACAACCGAGCACGCCTCAACCGCACAAGTATCAGAACGTTCAAAGTGCGCCTCTGTCTGTTCCATTGTCTTTAAATCAACCGTATTCAAAGGTTTTCTAAGTGTCGGAATAGGCTTCATCACAGCGGTTACAACCAGCGGTTCGCCGTTTGTCATTCCGCCTTCAATTCCACCGGCATTATTGGTTTTGCGAACAATTTTCCCATCTTCTGCATACATTTGATCATGAAATTCACTGCCAAACATCTTATATGCGTCAGAATTTCCGATTGCAACAGCTTTGACTGCCGGAATACTCATTACAGCTTGCGCAATCTTACCATCAAGCATTCTGTCCCAATGAACAAACGAACCTAAACCAACCGGCATGCCTGTATATGTCACTTCAAACTTTCCGCCTAGCGTGTCACCGGCATCTTTTGCCTTATCAATTTCTGAGTGAAACTCTTCTTCGGTTTTTCCTTGCCCGATTTGGATAATTTTTGATGAACATTTTATTCCAAATTGTTCCAACATTTGTTTTGCAATTGCACCAACTGCAACCTCTATTGCGGTTTTACGTGCACTAGAACGTTCAAGAATGTTTCTCAAATCTGTCTGATTATATTTTATACTTCCGGCAAAATCGGCGTGCCCAGGACGATATTTTGAGAAAGATTTTTCGTCTGTAAAATCCTCTGAGTTTGAGCTCATTATCTTTTGCCAGTTTTCAAAATCTCTGTTTTGCACAACAAGAGTGATTGGCGAACCGAGCGTTTTACCAAATCTTACACCTGATGTGATTTCGACTTTATCGGATTCAATTTTCATTCTTCCGCCACGACCGTAGCCGCCTTGTCGGCGTTTCAATTCCGAATTAATGAAGTCCTCATCTATTTGAAATCCTGCCGGAATTCCTTCTATGATTGCTGTTAAGCATTTTCCGTGGCTTTCGCCTGCTGTTAAAAATCTAAATTTGTTCATGGGTTTTGAGTGAGAAGTGAAACGTGAAAAGTGAGAGGTCTATTTCATTCGCTTCGCTCAATTATAGCTTTGTGCGTGAGCACCTATATGGTCTTTTCACATTTCACTTTTCTCTTTTCACTTTCTTATTTTGCATACCTCAAGAAAATCTGTTCTTTTGTTTGCATTAACTCTTCTGTAATCTGCCATTTGCCATTGATTTTCTTGACTATCATATATGTTTTAAGCTTGTATGTTTCGCCTTTTGGCTGTCTTAGTGAACTGATTTTATATGAGCCATTGCCAAGCGATGTTACTTTAACATCTGTGTATGTGTTTTTGTAACCACGCATTTTTGCTCCGGCTTGCCCAATTCTCATTTGCTTAACATAAGTTGCTGTGTTTGTGTTTACGTTTACAAGTTGCCCGTTTGGCTTTACGACCTGACGAATAATTTTGGCACTCGGAGAGTACATTGTTGCAACTGTCGGGCTGTATGTGTTTGCAGCATTTACGTAGCTGTGGAAAAAGTTTAGAGCTTCCTGTGCGCTGTCTGCAAGTGCCTGCAAGCCTGTCATCATAAACATTGTTAATACGATTAATATTGATAATAGTTTTTTCATTTTTTTCTCCTTCTACAATTTTCATTATACTTATAAAACGAAAAAAATTAGAATTTGTTCATTTTAGATTTTACCATAGAAAAAAAATATTGTCATTCTCTTGAATATGTAGTATAAAAGACTTATGAATACGCAGGTTTTGGCAGAATATTTAGAGTATTTGGAGATAGAAAAAGGGTTGAGTGAAAACACGCTCGAAGCTTATCGAAGAGATTTGTTGAGCTTTTTCGATTTTTGCGGAGATGTAAATGTTACAGATATCCAAAGGACTCAGGTGAATTCGTTTGTCCGAAATCTTCACGAACAAAAGTATTCCCCAACAAGTGTTATGCGAAAAATAGCATCTCTTCGAAGTTTTTTCAAATGGGCTTGTACAAACGAAAAAACTTCAATAAACCCGACTTTGACACTTGAACAGCCAAAAATCCCGCAAAAATTGCCCAAAGTTATGACACTAGATGAGATAAATGAGATTTTAAACCAAAAACTGTCAAAACTTCATAGAGTCGTTGTTGAGCTACTTTATGGTTGTGGGCTAAGGGTTTCTGAGTTAGTGAATTTAAAGATTAACGATTATGACTTGAACGGAAAATATTTGACTTGCACAGGGAAAGGCTCAAAAGACAGGATTGTTCCTCTTGGCAAAAAAGCGATTAAGGCGATAAAAGAATACCTGCCTGAGCGCGAATTTTATTTGCAGAAATTTAATTTGCAGACCAAAAAACTTTTGGTGAATGAGAAGGGGAAACTTGTTACGCGCCAAGAGGTTTACACATTTATTCATGAGCAGGGAAAAATGTTACATAAGGCAATTTCTCCGCACACTTTGCGTCACACATTTGCGACGCACTTGCTCGAAAACGGAGCCGATTTGAGGGTTGTGCAAGAGCTTTTGGGGCATAGTGATGTTGCGACGACTCAATTATATACACATGTTAGCAAAAAACGCCTTAAAGAAGTTTATTTTGCGATTAACGGGCGTGAAAATATTTAAATATAATTATCACTTTGTATAGCTAAAAGATTAAGCCTGATATATTTTATCACAGTTATGTGGTTGAACTAGGACAAGGGGTTGAAATTTAGAAAAAAAAGGGTTATAATGATAAATACAGAACATTTATAATCAAATATTTTCATGGGGACGTTTTGGATTTGACAGGACGTTCGGTTGAGATAGATTGCGAGCCCGAGCGCTGTTCTCGGTTATCAACGAGCACAACAAATTAAATGCTAACAATGTAATTAAAGCAGACTTCTCTAGAGCACAAGCTTTAGCTGCGTAAGTCGCTGATTATAGCTACTTGTAGAGCCCAGCTTGCCGGTTTTACGAGTCCACTATGCAAGACGCAGTGCATCAATGCGGTGTAAATGCATCAAGATAACATCGCAAGGTTTAGAGTTTCCTTTAAATAAAACCTAGGATCGATTTATAGGGTTCTGATTTTTTCCTAAATCGGTTGAGCGAATAAAAATCTACACTCGTAGAAGTTTATCAAGATCCGTTTTGGACAGGGGTTCGACTCCCCTCGTCTCCACCATTAAAACACAGAGGCTTACGATAGCCTCTTTTTTAGTGCCAAATTCCCCGTACCACGCGGGCTTCTGCTAATTAAAGAGAATTTACTCAAGCTGATTTTAAGAGAAATTTACCCCATTCACGTTGAAATTCTCTTTCGGCAAATAAAAAGAGTCCTTTTTAACTTTTAAAAAGCTGCAAAATCTACTAAAAAAGATATTAAATATAATATAATGCAACACTTTGCCTAATAATTATAATAATCCCATGACAAAATAGAAACAAAATTTTACATAGTAAGTGTTGTGTAAACACTCAATATAATATATAATAAATAAAATAACTATCTCAGAGTGAATACCAAGACAGCATTAAATAAAAACTATACATTAAATATACATGAACCAAGGCTGGAAGTCAAATCACCCTGAGACTATTTAAAATAACTTAATATAACGGGAGGAGAAAACCACACAAGAAGGGTGTAGTATGAGCTTACAAAATATTAAGAGTTATAGGTAGAAAACCAGAAAAGGAGATTTTGACATGGGTAAAATTACTAAGTCAAGACCAGCAATTCCAAATACCGTCAAAATGGAATTATGGTCAAAAGCAGGTGGTAGATGTGAATTTTTAGGTTGCAATAAACCTTTATGGAGAGATGGACTAACATTTGAGCAAATAAATGATTCAAATATTGCTCATATAATTGCTTGTTCACCTGAGGGACCAAGAGGAGATGAAGTCTTATCTAAAAAACTTGCAACAGATATTTCTAATTTAATGCTAACATGTCCGGAACATCATAAATTAATAGATGCAAAGGAACTTGAAGCCATATATTCACAAGAATGTCTTGAAAATATGAAAAAATCACACGAAAACAGGATTGAAGCAGCAACTTCCATTTTACCGGAAAACAAATCTACTGTTATCAAATATAGTGCGAAAATAGGTTCTCGTGCAATTAGTTTAAATGAAAAAGAGATTTTTAATGCATTATTCCCAAAATCTTATCCGGATGGAGATTGTATTGAATTAGGTCTTAAAAATAATGCTTGGGATGATACCGACCCAAATTATTGGTTAATTGAAAAAAGCAATTTAGAAGCATTATTTAATACACAGGTAAAATCAAAAATAGAAAATGGGATTATAAATCATGTTTCAGTTTTCGGTTTTGCACCACAGCCATTACTTATATTGCTCGGTAATTTAATAAGTGATAAATGTCCGGCAAATGTTTTCCAGTTGAATCGTGAAAATGCTGATTGGAGTTGGCGAAAAGAAAATGAAGATATAAATTATAAAATTATTGAACCAACTAGAATATCTAAGTCTAATATTCCCGTACTTAATATATCATTAAGTGGGATTATTGCAGAAGAACGAATAAAAAAAGTTATCCCTAATAGTGATATTTGGACATTTACATTAGAAAAAACTAATCCGGATTTTCTCACTGCAAGTAATCAGCTTTATATTTTTAAATATGAAATACGCACATTGTTAGATAAAATAAAACAAAATTATCCAGAAGGGACTTGTTTAAATATTTTCCCAGCAATGCCTGTATCAACTTGTATTGAATTTGGACGTCTAATATTACCTAAAGCAGATATGTCAATGAATATATATAATCAGATGAGTATAGAAAAAGGGTTTGTGTTAGCACTAACAATAGGAGGAGAATTATAATGGTCGTACAATTATTAACAAGAAATTTTGAAATCGATAAAAAATTAGAAGAAATAGCGAACTTAATAGCTATACCAAAATCAAAATACGAAGAAGCTGAAAATCATTACAAAGCGGTAGGAGAATGGTTAGCTGGTGAAAACTCAGATTTAGCGAGATACAATCCTGATATATATGCGCAAGGTTCTTTTGCTCTAGGAACTGCTATAAAACCAATAGGTAGAGAAGAATATGATGTAGATGCTGTTTGCAAATTAGATCTTTCCTTATGTAATATAACCCAAGCAGAATTAAAACATCTGGTAGGAAATAGATTAAAAGCTCACGATAAATATAAAGGAATGCTTGAAGAAAAAAGACGTTGTTGGGCTTTAAATTATTCAGATAGTAGTAAATTCCATCTTGATATATTACCAGCGATACCTGATAATGAAGTACATTTTAATATTAATACCTATCGAAATTATAACTCGGTTGAAGCACTTTACATTACAGATAATGAAAAAGAAGATTATTCCAAAATTTCTTATAATTGGTTAAAAAGTAACCCAAAAGGTTATGCAAAATGGTTTAAAGAAAGAATGTTTTTGACGAATCAACAGAATAGAGTTATCAATTGTTGTGAATCCGTGGATGATTTACCACTATTTCGAAAAACTACAATACTCCAAAAGACAATTCAATTGTTAAAATATCATAGAAATTTAAAATATAGTCAGCATGAACATAAGCCAATATCAATAATTATCACAACCCTAGCTGCAAAAGCATATAGTGGTGAAAATAATATTTATGATGCAATGAAAAATATTGTTTCAAATATGAGTCAGTATATCGAAAGACGCGGTAACGAATATTGGATTGCGAATCCTGTTAATTCTGATGAAAATTTTGCTGATAAGTGGAACAAAGAACCAATAAAAGCAACTGTCTTTTTTGATTGGCTTTCTGGATTAAATAATATATTTCATGATTTATTGTCAGAAAATACGGATTTTTCTGAAGTATTAAATGAGGCATACGGCCTAAATAATAATCTTGCAAAAACACAAATTGAAAGAAAAGAAAGATATATTAGTGATCCAATAAAAAAGTCCGTTTTTGATGTATGTTATAGAGAAGCATTAAAATGGCCAACTATAAAAAAATGTTCTGTTTTAATAAATGCAAGTTTTAGAAAGGCACATAGTAATCAAACAAGTACGTATTATAGTAATGGAGCCGCATTACCTAAAAATGGTATTATACAATTTAATATTAAGTTAAAAACACCTATTTATGGTCAATATAAAATAATGCTACAAGTTGTAAATACTGGAGATGAAGCTAATGCTGCAAATGATTTAAGAGGCAAATTCTTTGAGTATTTTTATATAGATTCAAATTTTCATCAAGAGCATACAAAATATAAAGGTAAACATATGATACAAGCATCAATTATTCAAAATGGAATATGCATCGGGCAAAGTGAAGAATTTATAGTGAATATACAATAAAATATGATTGATTAGTATAGGCCGTTTTATTAACGGCCTATACTAATTTCCTGTCAATATAAATACATCATAGAACATATTCCTCTGCCATTGCAATCAACTTCTTCACATTCAATTCAGGATCTTGGGTGCCGTTCATTATACTTTCAATTATCTCAGGCGGGAGAAATCTTAGTTTTCGCAATCGTTTGTTGTTGCCGTTTCTGGCTTCAATCGGAAGTTTTCTTTCTGCTCCGAGTTTGTTATACCAAAAACTTTTCACTATTGCCTGAATCAATTTCATATCATAATTCGCTTTACCAAGAATTATAATCTTATTTTGCCGTTGCGGAGTTAAAGAAATTCGCACATCAATGCGGTTTGTAATTATTTGTTCATCTTCTTCAATATGATTGAATTCTGCATTAAAAGCTAGTGTAACAAAGTGTTTCACAATATATGCGATATCATAGCTTATTCTTATGTAGTCAATATTTAGTTCAACTCGCTTGATTGCAGTTCTTAAAAATACCTTATCCGTTTCGGAAGATTCCATTAAACCTAATATCAATTTCTGTTGTTCTACTGAATAATTCTCAAGATACGTTTGCATTTTATGTGTGTTTTTTAATAATTTTTTTAAATCATTTTGTACAAAATTTTCAATCTCACCTGCTGAAATTTTTGTTATCTCTCCGCGTTCATAATCAACAGGATTTTTAATTGACATACTAATATAGTATCTGTAATGCTTGTTATTAGCGTTACTGTAAGACGGCGACATCTTGTTTCCTTTGTCATCAAACAATAATCCTGCAAGTAGTGAGCCCGTTTTAGCATTAGTTGAGTGTTTTCTTTGAACAGAATTTGCCTTTAATAAGTTTTGCACATTATTAAACAATTCTTCCGAAATAATAGGCTCATGCAATCCGTCGTATTCTTTGTTTTTGTGAATAATTTTACCCAAATAAACTTTATTTGAAAGTATATGGTATAAACTGCCTTTTGCCAATTCTTTTCCCGTTCTTGTGAGAATTTTTTGTTCTGCAAGATATTTTTTTAGTTTTAACACATTTCTTATCTCAAGATAAGATTTAAAAATAATTCGAACATTATCATCGTAAGGCGGGTCCGGATGCAACATGTGGTGATCGTCTTTTAGGTATCCGTAAGGACAAGTTCCGGATAGCCAAAGTCCTTTCTTACGTGAGGCTTCAAACTTATCCCGAATTCTCTCACCTGTTACTTCACGTTCAAATTGAGCGAATGATAACAGGATATTTAAGGTTAGTCGCCCCATTGAAGTTGTTGTGTTAAAGTGCTGAGTTATAGATACAAATGATGCATTATGCTTATCAAATACGTCAATAATTTTTGAAAAATCCATCAATGAGCGGGTTAAACGGTCGACTTTATAAACAACTACAATATCAACTTCATCGTTTTCTATATCTTTCAAAAGTTCTTTAAATGCGGGTCGCTCCATTGTACCACCTGAATATCCGCCATCGTTATACTGTTTATCTAACAAAAACCAACCTTCATGCATTTGAGATTTTATATAAGCATCGCAGGCTTCTCGCTGAGCATCAAGTGAGTTGAAGTCCTGTTCAAGTCCTTCTTCTGTTGATTTTCTTGTATAAATTGCACATCTGACTTTCTTTTTCATTACGCAACTCCGAAAAATTTCTTACCATTCCAACGAGTACCGGTTATCTCGTTGGCAATCGCAGACAAACTCTTGTATGTTCTGCCGTTGTATTCAAAACCGTTGGGGATAACCGTTACAGAGTATCTTTTCCCTTTAAATTCTCGAACCAGTTTTGTTCCGTCGGTAATTGATAAAACTTTGTTATCTTTTTCAATGTTTTGAGTTCTGTCATAATTTTCAACTAGTTTGTCAATTTTTCGTTGAACTTTAGGAGATAAGGAACCGTGTTGTTCTTCCCAATTCTTAATTCGTTTTTCAAAAATATTTAATGCCATGTATACACCTTTTTGTTTTCTTACATAAATCACTCTTGTTGCGGATAAAGTCAAGTCAATTAACACAATTGTTATCATTAAAGTTCAATATAATAACTATCATCTTGCTCAGGTCTTGTAATAAATATTTTTCACAGATAGAAATTTTAGCATTTTGATTTTCTGGATCTAAATGTTAAATCTCAGTAAGTACATTAATAACTTTTTCTAAATTTGCCATAATAAAATCCTTTCAAGTTTTACATTTATATACATCACTCTGTCTTAAATTTTAATCAAGACGGCAACATAATTTGTGCCAAAAGCCTTTAGACAGGCGGTTTTTCTTTTTCTTATATTTTTTATCTCCAACACTCAAAAGTTTTTCCTAATTTTTATATGGATGCATATGCAATCCGTACAAAATAATAGGAGACAAAAAAATGAAATCTCGCAAAAACAAGTTAGCTATTAGCTATCAAAATCCGGCAGAGTTAAAACTCAATCCAAAGAATTCAAGAACACACAGCAAGAAGCAGTTGCACAAAATTGCACAGAGTATTGAAAAGTTAGGATTTAATAACCCTGTGCTTGTGGATACAGAAAATGTAATAATTGCTGGACATGGCAGAGTATTAGCTGCAAGAGATTTGGGTTTGACAGCAATTCCGACAATTTGTTTAAGTCACATGACACAAGAACAGATCAGGGCTTACATTATTGCTGATAACAAACTTGCTGAAGAAGCAGGCTGGGACAATGAAATCCTAAAAATCGAACTGGATTTCCTAATGAACCTTGAATCTGAAATTGGCTTTGATGCAACTATTACAGGTTTTGATATTCCTCAATTGGATTTGATATTAAATCCTGAAGTTCTAGATGTAGTAAAAGATGCTTCAAAGAAAGATTCTGATACAGAGTTTTTAGAAAATGTTATTGATATTCCAAAGCGAGTGCAAAAGGGGGACTTATGGAAACTTGGTGAACATCTGCTTTATTGTGGAAATTCATTGGAAGAAATTAGTTACAAAAAGCTTTTGCAAAATGAATTAGCACAAGTTGTATTTACAGACCCACCATATAATGTCAAAATAAAAGGAAATGTTACAAAACAAAAACAGCACGAAGAATTTGAACTTGCCTCGGGTGAAATGAAAAAAGATGAATTTATTGATTTTCTCAAAACTGCAATGAGTTTGCAAGTAAGATATTCAATTGACGGCTCTATACATTATCAATGTATGGATTGGCGTCATGTTAGTGAAATGCTTGATGCTGGTAGTGAAGTTTATTCTTCGCTCAAAAATATTTGCGTTTGGGATAAAGGTACTGGCGGTATGGGGTCACTATATCGTTCTCAGCATGAATTTATTTTTGTATTCAAAAATGGAACAAAACCTCATATAAATAATGTCGAACTTGGGGTTCACGGAAGATATCGTACAAATGTTTGGAAATATAAAGGAATGCATGCCAGCAACCCTCAAGCTAAGACCTTGGTAAAACTGCATCCGACAGTTAAACCCGTTCCAATGATTATGGATGCACTTTTAGACTGTTCTTCACCAAACGGAATTGTTTTGGATTCTTTTGGTGGCTCCGGTTCAACTTTAATCGCGGCAGAGCGTACAAAACGAAGAGCGAGAATTATTGAACTTGAACCTAAATATTGTGACGTGATTTTATATCGTTGGGAGCATCTTACAGGTAAAACTGCCGAGTTAGTTGAACTCAAGGAGGTTTATGATGTCAAATAAGGATTTGCAGAAATACGAGGTGGGCTATAAACGCCCGCCTCGCGAACACCAATTTAAACCAGGACAGTCAGGAAACCCGAAAGGGCGTCCTAAGAAGAACAATAATTTCGCAGAAGATGTTCTGGAAGAAATGAGCGAAATGATTACAGTTCAGGAAAATGGGAAATTAACGAAAATTACTAAAAAACGGGCTTTAGCTAAGCGTCTGATTGCAGATTCGCTTAGTGGCAAAGTTTCTGCAATAAAAATTCTTACTCCAATCTTAGCTGGAGAAACTAAGATAACAAAAGATTTTGAAGAAGAGTTAACACCGCAGGATGCTCAGATTTTAGAAGATTATATACAAAGGAGATTAAATCATGAATAACAAGGGAATTTTATATGCTGCTTGCAGGAACGATCTTTATGCGTTTATGCAAAAAGCATTTTATGAAATTGATGGCTCACAGGAGTTTAAAGGTAATTGGCACTTAGAACTTATATGTGATAAGTTGCAGCAGTGTTTAGACGGCAAAATTAAACGATTAATAATAAATATTCCACCGAGGAATTTAAAATCTCACATAGCTTCTATAACATTTCCGGCTTATATTCTTGGACACTCACCATCTGAAAGAATTATCTGTGCAAGTTATGCACAACCTCTTGCCAATGATTTGTCACGAAAAACCCGACAGCTTATGGAAACTGATTTTTATAAACAAGTTTTTAAAACCCGTTTAGGTGATAAGAATACTGAAAATATGTTTGAAACAACTTATAACGGATATAGATTTGCAACATCTGTTGACGGGTCATTAACAGGTTTTGGCGGGAATTGGATAATACTTGACGACCCTATAAAAGCAGATGATGCCCAATCTGATGTAAAACGAAATAATGTAAATAATTGGTATGATAACACACTTATTTCAAGGTTAAATGATAAAGTGAACGGTGTAATTATAGTTGTAATGCAACGATTACATATTGACGATTTAACGGGTCATTTGCTAAAACAAGATGGATGGGATTTATTATCGCTTCCTGCGATAGCTGAACACGATGAATGTTTTACGCTTTCAAATGGAAAAATTGTTGGTCGTAAAGTCGGTGAGGCATTAAATCCAGATTTAGAACCATTAGAAATTCTAAAAAATCAACAAAAATTGATGTCTAATTATAACTTTTCAGCTCAGTATCAGCAGAATCCGATACCTGCAAAAGGTAATATTATAAATTTTGATGATTTTGTTTTTTTTGACAGTTCTCCATTAGAAGCTGAGACTATTCAAAGTTGGGACATTGCGTTAAAAAATGGAAAAGACAATGATTATTCTGTTTGTATAACTGCAAAGTATAAGGATAATGTTCTCTATATTGAAAATATTCAACGGTTTAAACTTGATATGTTTGCTTTAACAAATAAGATTCGTGAATTGTACCAAGTTTTTGGGTGTAATCATGTTATTGTCGAAGACAGTTCAATTAGCACGCACCTCCTTCAATATATTCAAGGACAGTTGAATTTGTATCCGATTAAATATAAACCTCAAGCTGACAAAATCACTCGTGCAAACAATGCTTCATTATTTATTAGTTCCAGCAGAGTCTTGTTACGGAAAGATGCCGATTGGTTAGATGATTTTAAATCTGAAATCAATGCTTTTCCTAATGGGAAGCATGATGATCAGGTTGATGCTTTGACTCAACTGATAGGAGTTATTAATAACAAGCAAAATTACTGTAATCTTGAGGCAATTGCTAATGCTATCCAAAGGTATGATCAAAAGACCAATAATATGAGCAAAGCTAAATTTTGTGAAATGGCTTATAAAAAATTTCGATCTAGACTCCATTGCTCTATGTCATACAAGAAACTCTCTTAAGAGAGTTTCTTGTAAATTTGTTACGATATTTTGTAGTTATCACTACTTTTCACTTTTTAGAGTTAAGTTGTAATACACATGAATTCTTATGCGACACTTTCTGACGTATATATATTGCATAATGAAAATATAAGGAACAAAAATGAAATATTTAATACAAGCAAACAAAGTAGTTTTTAGTGGAAATATGCAGATGATAATGAAATACATTTCAGATTTTTTTATAAAATTAAAAATTAAGAAATAGGGACAATTAGTAAAGGAATAATATTAATGGAAAACAAAATACCTTGTGATGATTTATTTGTATTATCGGGTAAATATCGAGCAATTTGTGATAATACTATAATAAAAAACGAAGCCGACAAACTGTGGGAAGAAACAAAAGATTTAGCAAAAGTTGATGAATTCTGCGAAAAATTTCTAAATAAATTGAAAACTGCTAGATTGCTAAAAAAATCAAATATAAACAAACGCTTTATAAATAAAAATTTTTCTAACTATAAAACATTTGACAACATAACTATAAAAGCAAAACAAATTGCGATAGATTATGCTGAAAATATTTATGCACATCTTGCATTTGGGACAAATCTTGTTATTGAGGGGTTAGGAAAGGTTGGAACTGGAAAAACTCACTTAGCTTGTTCTATTGCTCATTCGGCAATTGAACAAGGTGTGCCTACAAAATTTATTAATGTTGTATCAATGATTTCAGAATTAAAAGAAAGTATCAATATCCCTCAATTTATTAAATCTTATGCAGATATAGATTTATTAATTATTGACGATTTAGGAAAAGAAAAAAATTCTGAATTTGTAAGCAGAACAGTATATCAGATTATAAACATAAGATATGAGAAAGAAATTCCTACAATAATAACAACAGAGGGAGCTATGTCTACAATGACATCACACTATAAAGAAAAGGGAAATGCAATACAAAGCAGAATAGCGGAAAACTATATATTGATAACCTTGAATGGAGAAGATTACAGGCGAAAGTCTCTAATCTAAAAAAGTATTTGAAACCATTATATAACTTTAAAGCGGAGGAATAGACTAATAATGGAAGGCGTGTGTAATGAACCAGAAACAAAGACATTTTAACAAGTTAATAAAAAAGTTTATAAAGAAAGGTTTAAAATACAACTACCAAAAAAGTAACTTTGAAAAAGCTATACAAATGTTTGATAAGGCTATAGAACTAAATCCCAATAATGCCAATGCTTATAAGTACAGAGGGGATGTTTATATGATTACGAATCCTGAAAAAGCAATTCAAGACTACACAAAAGCAGTTGAATTAAAACCAAACTATATTAGTGCATATTATTCTAGAGCTATTATATATTCTTGTCCTTTTTGTAATGTACCTTTATCTAAAGAAATTGAAGATTATTTAACAATAATAAATTATAATAAAAATTTTTGTAAGGCTTATCAATCTCTTGGAGAACTTCTATCTGCAAATAAATATTATGAGTGTGCAGATTTTATGTTTACAAAAGCTATAGAATTGAATCCCAAAATTTTTAAACATTATATGCAAAGAGGTGAAAATTATCTTGCACTGCAGAAATATGAAAAGGCTATAAAAGATTTTAATACTGCATTAGAAGTTCATAATAAATATCATGTGGGGTTTAACATAAAAGATTGGGTATATCTCTCTTTAGGTCGAACATATAATTTGCTTAAAAATTATAATAAAGCAATTGATTTTTATACAAAAGCAATAGAAGTTGTTAATAATAATGCTCCTTACTACTGGCTCATAAATGTTTATAAGTTAAGACGTGAAGCATATTTACAACTTGGCAAGAAAGAAAAAGCAGATATAGATTTAGAACTTATGAAAGAAGCAGAAATAAATAACAAAAAAGAAGGTAATGGAATAACTTTTTAAGGAGATAAGCAATGCAAAAAGCAATCATAAGCAAAGATTTAATAGGTGATGAAACATTATATCATACAAAAGGCTGGTATCATTGTAAATATTTCACATTAAGGGAAGATTACTGTTATATTGAAGATGATAGTATTGTTAAAGAAGATTTGTATGTTGAGACAATAAATACAATCCCAGACAATTACTGGAACAACTATAATATATCCTTTAACCTTGAAAATGCAAATCGTTACGCTATATTTGAATATCAATTCGTAAAATACAGAATTCCGTATAATTTTTATATAAATATCATTGATAAAATTTATTGTGATGTTTTTGCTATGAATGAATATTCAATCGATACAAATAATTCTAAATTAATATTTTATGATGATGATAAAATTATAGGTTGGCTGGGAAATTGCACTTTTGAAATTTTAAAAAATAATACTTTGGCAGAAGATAATGCAAACAAAGAAAATTATAAAAAAAATATTCCCCAAGATATTGAAGATAACATTATTTTCAAAGATATTACTCCTTTTTTTGACGGTATTTCAAGAGTTATTTATAATGATTTTTGTGCAAAATTAGATACAAACGGCAATATTATTCAAAAAATAAAATGTGAAGATTGTTGGTTTTACGAAGAATATACAAAAGTAAAAATAAATGGTAAATGGGGAGTGCTAGATTTATCTAATAATATAATAATTACTCCTCAATATGAGACGCTTTTTTATTTGGGAAATAATTTTTGGGAAATAAGTATTAACAATAAAAAAGGAATCATTGATACTTTGGGAAATATTATTTTACCTACGATATATGATGAATTAGATTCCATAAATGATACTCATATTCTTGCCGTAAAAGACTGTAAATATGGAGTTGTTGATTTCAGTGGAAAAATTATTATTCCTTTTTATTATGATGAACTTGTGTCTTTGGATATAAAAAGAAAAGATTTTTATTTCTATGCTACAAAAAATCATACTGTGGGTGTTATTGATATAAACGACAATGTTATTATTCCATTTATTTATAAAAAACTGGTTTACTTAAACAAAAATACAATTGCAGCAAAAATAGGGGAAAACCAATTTATCCTTATAAATGAAAAAAACGAACGGGTTTGTTCACAAATATTTGAAAACATTCATGATAATTATGACGAAATAGATATTTATCCTGCTCAATTAAACGGTTTATGGGAATTTATTGATGAGTTTGGAAACAAAAAGATTGATTTTAAGTATACAGATGCTACAAAATTTAAGGATGGTTATTGTGATGTTTCTATTAAAAAAAATCCCAGCGGTTATAATGATTATGGTTTGATTAACAAGGAAGGGACTCTGGTTTTAGACTATCAATATGGTATTAATTGTACATATGTAATTGATGATGATAGATTTATTGTAGAACAAGATAATGAAACATATATCGTCGATAGAAAAGGAAACGTTATTGTTGACAATATTTATAATTGGATAATTCCTCTAAAAGGGAACAATTTTTTACCTGTCAGATTAGATGATAGTCATAAAGGATTTATAGACAGAGATGGGAAACCATTAAAAATAAATAAAAAGACTCTTGATATTCCAATAACTCCAATCAATTATGATAACTTGTCTCTAGTAGACAAAATATCTGTATTGTTCAAGGGACAAAAGTTATAAGTCCAAACTCAAATACACATTATCCATTTCATCTTGTGTAATTCCTATGTATCTTAGAGTTACTACAGGTGATGAGTGGTTGAAAAGTTTTTGAATTAAGGTAATGTCATAGCCGTTATTATATGCGTGATAGTCAAAAGTCTTTCTGAGTGTGTAAGTTCCAATTCTTTCTTTTATTCCAATAAATTAGGATAAATTAGTGAATGATACAAAATTATATTGTGTATTATTCAAAATCAAACAAATCTTTGACAGGTATATCTAAGGCTTGAGCAAGTTTTGCAATCGTTTTAAGGTTTGGATATTTTTCACCACGCTCGATTTTTCCAATATATGAAATATCTACATCGGCAAGTTCCGATAATTTACTTTTAGTAAACTTTTTTGCTTCTCTTATTTCTTGTAGTTTTGTTGCAAACTGCTTGCAGATATCACTATTCATACCTTAATTGTGCTATACTCAAGACAATACAGTATAGACTTAGAGTCTAGCAAATAAAAATTGTTACGTCAGGAAATGACATACACTTATGCTAAAGTATTGTTATAAACCAAAGGAGTTAATTATGTCTATTAAAGAAAATGATGTAAACTTAACAAATTCTCCAATATACAATATGTCAATGTGTTCGTTAGAAAACTTTCATACTTGTTTTTTATCTTGGTTAGGAAATAATTATAAACACGAATTCTTAGAAATTTTAACTGGCGTACATTATATTGATAAAGTTGAAATAAAAGTTGAGACACAGGTAAACTATGGCAAAAACAACATACTTGATATGTTAATTACTGTAAAAAATGGAGATAATACAGAATATATAGTAATTGAAAATAAACTTAAGTCATTCCCGACAGAGGAACAATTAAGCAGATATCAAGAATGTTTTGTTGGTAAAAATACAAGATTTATACTTTTATCATTAGCACCAAAACTTGTGCTACATAAACCTTGGAATTATCTTGATTATTCTGACCTTGCAGAAAAAATGAAGGATAAATTTTCGTACAAAAACGATTATGACAAATATTTAATTGGAGATTATATAAATGTTGTAACTCAACTTGTAAACGCATTTCCTAAAACATCTTCACAAAAATATGATTTTTATGAAACTAATAAACTTGATGAAATAGGTTTAAAAGACATCTATGTAAAACGGAGAACTGCCGAATTTGCAAACTATATCAAACAAAAGTTGAATCGAACAGAATGGGGTATTGGTTTCAGTTTTCACAATAAAAAAGGGACTATTGATATTGTAAAAAGTTTTCCTAAACATGGTTTTAATATAGGTATTCAAATTGAAAATAACCAATATCGTTATTTTATGAATATATTATGGAATGATACATCTGATAACGCAAACAAACAGCGAGAAATAATCGCAAACCAAATTGCTATGAATAATTATTGGTTTCAAAATACTATGAATCCAGTTAAAGCCCGAACTTATGAAAATTTTTGCGGCTATGCTCCTGGATTTATATATCGATATTTATATATTGATAAATACTTTGGTGAATACAACTTGAGCAAAGTATCTTACGACAATATTTTTGAACAAATTGAAAAAGACATAAAAAGCCTTGATGAAAATCAACATGAAATAATAAGAATAGTTGGACAAGCTATGTCAAGATAAGAGAAAGGAGTTAATTATGGCAATTAAAGAAGCTTTGCAAAAAGGAAGTCAAGTAGCAGTTAAATTCGGGAATTCAATATCACATTTTACTGGGACCTTGATTGGTTTTACAGCCAATGCAGTATTTATCAAAAATGGCAGAAATGTTCAGATATTGGTAGAAAAAGGGGGAAGCGTTAGTAGTTGTGGTCGAAATATTTCCCTTATGAGTAATGATGACGTAATTATGTTTGGAAATAAAGTTGGCATAAAAAGAGGTTCTACTATTCATCTTTACGACGAACAAGGCAAGCCTGCAGGTACAAGACAAGCATAATAGAAAGGATGTTATGAGTACTGATACGAAAGAAAAAATACAACAATTAGAAAAACTTTTATTGTCAGAAGATTTAGAAGAATTAAATAATGCAACTGCAAATTTCAATATCTTTAATGCTTTAAAGTTGCAAAACAATGAAATTCGTCATTCTAATTTCTTAGCTTGGCTACTTTCTCCTTTTGAAACCCATAAGCTTGGTGATTACTTTTTGAAAGAATTTCTTAAATCAGCTATTAGAGATTATTCCCTAAATGAAAAAATTAGTGTTCCATTAAGAGATATTGTATTTTACAATCTTGATGATACTGAAATCAAACGTGAATATAAAAATATAGATTTGCTCCTTATAAGCCGACAAAGGAAATTTGTTTGTATTATTGAAAACAAAATTTGGACAGATGAACATGATTGTCAGTTAGAAAAATATGCAGGAATAGTGTTTTCTGAATTCAAAGACTACAAAAAATTATACATTTATCTTTCTCCTACAAACGCAAACAATTCTCAATTAATGGAAAGAAAATGCAATGGTACGAATGACAACGTATACTACATACCAATGAATTATGTTCAGGTGCATGATGTTATTGAAAAGACTTTGAGGTTTAAATCAAAAGTTATAAATTTAGACGTTAAGATTTTTATTGAACACTATAACAATATGCTGGAAAGGAATATTATGGGACAAACAAGCGAAGAAATTATAACCCTCTGCAGGAAAATTTACAGAGAAAATAAAGATGCTATAGACTTAATCATTGAAAATAATAACATCAAAGCAGATATTTATGATGTATTACTGGAGATTATATCTGAAAATTCTAATTGGTTACTTCAAACAAGTAATAGTAATTGGATTAGATTTATTCCCAAAAATAATAATCTAGAGAACTTGAAATTTGCAAAAAAAGATTGGGTTGATGCAGATAACATACTAATTATTGAAATCAATAATGCTAAAAACTCTGTAATAATGGATATCGTAATAAGACAATCTGAAATAGGGTTTGAAAAACAATATCAAATTTTGTATGAAATGGCAAAAGACAAATTTGGCTATAACAAAAGTTCTAAAAAAGATACTTATATGCACGTAAAATCATTCCCTCTGATTAGTGCCATTGATTACAACAATATTACATTACTTGGTCATGATGAACTGAAAGACTTTTTAAAAAATAAAATTTATAATTCTGGCATATTAGAAGATTTTTCACAATTCACAAAAGAACTTAACTCTAAAATAAATTAAATAAATATTTAATAACTCTGTACTACGTCACAATTTGACGTGGTACGGAGTTATAATAAAACTATAGAAAATAAAATTAAAGCAAGAAACAGAATGAATAAAAATGAAATTTTAAAAACTATAAATAAGTTATTAAACAATGCCATGTTTAATGTTTCTTTAACATCAAGAGAACTATTTCATACAAACTTTTGGGCTTGGATGTTGAGAAAATATCCTAATGTTTTTACACCAGTTTTTTATCCTGAGTATAACAAAAAAGACAAAATAGAAGTTTTGAGAGAATATAAAAATACTGATTTATTCCTAAAAATAGGTGATAAATCTATAATTATAGAGAATAAATTAAAATCATTGCCTGATAAAAACCAATTGGAAAGATATAATAAACAGTTTTTAAAGACAGTTGATAAGACTATTTTGGTGAGTTATTTTCCTCCTTTATTTACAAGTGGCTATGACTCATTATTATCCTATGATTATATATTTGAAAAAATAAAAGAATGTTTTGAATCGACAAAATTAACTGTATTTGAGAATACAGATTATACTTTAATTCAATGCTATCTTGAATTTTTGAATTTATTAAATCAGCTTTTGCACAGCATTGATTTTGATTCAAACGATAAAATCGGAGAGTTGTGGGCAATTATTAGAGATAAAGAAATTCAAGAAAAGTTAAAAGCTATAAATTTTGGAAAAACATTTGAGAGAGCATTTATGATAAAACTAACAAGATGGATTCTTTGTGATTTTCCCAATTATCAATCAATAGATACTATAAACATTGGTTGCGGACGTGATTTAAAAGTTTATAGTGATATGTTATTTTATTTTCAAGGTGCTTGGGATAAAGAAGAAAGTAAAAGGCAAGATTTGTGTTATTTGGGTGTAAGTTTGTGGGGAAACGAATATCGATATTACGCAGGGTTGTACAAAGCTCAATGTGGTATTTTTGCACCTAAAAACGGTAGAGCTGACACAGAAAATAAGACCGCAGGTTTCAAATATTTGTCGGAAAATTATGGATGGTTTTTTAACCAAGAAAATACGTGTAAATGGAATGGTTACAGTTATGAAAAAGAAATGTACCTATACAAAAAGATAGATCTCTCAAATTTAACAGTTAAAGAATTAGCAGAGAAAGCAATTAAATACTTAAGTTTGATATACTTTTATTTAAAGCCAATGAAAGAGAATTTATGTCCAGATTAAACAAAACAGAACAAATAATTGAACTTGCAATGATGTTTCAAAACAGTTATTGCGGACTATGTATAGAAGATATTGAACATCACTTTGAATGTTCCAGACGTTCTGCAGAGAGAATGAAAGCCTTACTATTTGACTTATTCCCTGAGAAGGTTGAAGAAGTTCCAACTTCTGAGAAAAAGAAACGCTGGAGATTTGTCAAAGGTGCAATGAATGCTTTAATTTCATTTACAGCAGATGATTTTGCTAATCTTGAATACTTGAAAGGTTTGTCGAATGACGAAAACAAACGAAAAGAACTAGACGAACTCATTGCAAAAATCAAGGCATTAACACCTCAAAAGAATTTGCAATCTCTTGATACAGATGTTTCTGCAATTATGGAATCAGAGGGTTTTGCCGTTAGGCAGTATTCAGGTGTAAACATTGAGCCAAAGATTTTAGAAGAGCTTAGGATTTCAATGCTTGCATTTAAAAAGATTCAATTTAATTATCCGATAAAAGGAGAAATGAAAACAATTACTCTTAATCCGTACGGACTTGTTATTGCTGACAAATACTATCTTGTTGGTTACAATGAGTATGTTGGGGATTTAAGACAGTATAGAGTTGACAAAATCAGTGAGTTAGCAATATTAGATGAATATTTTGAAAAAGATGAAAAGTTTTCATTGACAGAATATAGCAACAATTCATTTTGCGTTTATCAAGAAGACCCAATTGACATTGTTCTTGAATTTGACAAATCTGTAGCCAATGATGTTTTGAATTATCACTTTCATCCGACACAAAAGATGAAACAACTTGAAAACGGTAATGTGCAGGTAAAATTTATTTGTGGTGGGAAATATGCAATTTGCCATGAGCTTTTCAAATGGGGTGGTAAAGTCCAGATTAAAAAGCCCGTAGAATTGAAAGATTACTACAAACAATATCTTTCTGATGTATTGAATAATATAAAGTAGTTTATGCAACCTCCAATTCATAGCCTAATTCTTGAAAAATTTTAACGATAGTAGAGAATTTAGGTTCTTTTTCAGATTTAAAAATACTGTAAAGATGAGTTCTGGACATCCCAACTTTTTCTGCAAACCCAGAAACTGTATCTTTCGCTTTAATAACTATTTCTAATGCTCGATAAAATGAATTAAAATCTCCATCTTCAAGATAATCTTTTAAACTGGTATTCAAGTATAATTTGATATCTTCATCAGATTTTAAATCATTAACTATGTAATTTTCTAAATCAAGCGTATGTTTTAATTCTTTCATTGTAAGTTTCTCCATTCTTGAAGTATACTTTTTGCTTTTTCAATATCCTTTGATTGGGTAGATTTATCTCCACCATTTATTAACAAAACAATTATATTATCAACTTCTGTATAGTAAATCCGATAACCGGAGCCAAATTTCAATCGAAGTTCAGATATTTCATTATCGATCTTTTTATGATCACCAAAATTATTTTCCAATAACCTAGTTAATCTACTTTGGACTCTGGCTTTTGTAGTTTTATCCAACGAATCCATCCATTCAATAAATGGAATCTTGTCATTTGCAAGTTGGGCAATTTTGATAATCCGTTGTTTCATATTTATATTGTATTCTATGGCAGACATTTTGTCAAGTTTTAATTTACTATATTTAAGATATAATAAAGTCATGAGTAAGGATGATAACACACAAACTTTAGAACAATTAAAAGACCAAATTCCTGCCTTGATTAATGTTCAAACTTTTGATGAATCTTTAGCTATTTGTCTTGCAAATATTTTTCAGATAACAGAAAATGAAAGTAGTATTTCTATTGATAATATAAAAACCAATGTTTTTTCCTACTGTTTAAAACCAAACATAAGTTGCACGGATTATTGTTATGAAAAATTAGCCGATATTTTATTTAAACATATTATTCAATATACGATACCAAGATCAGAAATCAAAGAAGCTGAAGCAAAAAGCAATCCGTCTTATATAATTGAATTACAAGAAAAAGCCAAACAAAGATTTGTTGACTACTGGAAAAATAGAAAACTAATACTAGAACAAGAAAATATTGATGATGAGAGTGTTACAAAAAGTGGTGAAGGCGGTGAAGAATTGCTGTTTTTACTTGCTGAACAAATTTTAGGTTTACCTCAAGCATTGTGTAAAATGAATTTAAAAACTTCCGGAAGTATGCATTTTCATGGTGCAGACGGAATACACATCGGTCTTACCGAAGATAATTCTAAACTAGCACTGTATTATTCTGAAGTTAAAGTTTATAAAGATGTGGACACTGCAATAAAAAAATGTTTGGAAAGTATTACTCCTCTATTAAAAAGAGAAGAAAAAGAGCAATTTGAGTTAAATTTATTAAATTCGAATTTAGATATTGGTAATAATGTCATGTTAGCAAATAAATTAAAAGAATATTTCAATCCGAATAGGATAGAATGTACTGAATTAACAGAAATACGAGGTTTATGTCTGATTGCTTTTAATGAAGAAAAATATGAAAATTTTGACTATGAACAAAATGCACGAAATATTAGACCAGCAATTTCTGATTGGATGTTAAAATTTGAAAAAGAAAAAATCAACAATGACATAAAAGATATAATTATTAATGTATTTTTTATACCTATGACTTGTGTTGAGACATTTAGGGAAACTTTTAGAAAAAAGATAGGTTGTTAGAATGATTGATATTTGTCAAGAATTATCCTCTGATATTATTGAAAGTGAACTTTTTAACAAAGAATACAAAAAATTATGTTTAAATTTGGCAATTGAACAGATTAAAAATGTAGATTCTTTTGTACCCGTTAGTATTGATAAGTGTAACTTGCAATATCTTTTAAAATGTGCAAATATATTTTCTCAAACAAATAACAATATTTTAAAAGAAAAAGCTTTAAGAATAGCGCAATTTTCCTTTGAACACGGAAATACAACAGAAAAAGAATGTGCATTTATTATTGTAAGTACTTTAACCAATAATCCATCTATAAGTTTGGCAAAAGAAAACCATTTATTAGATGATAATATAGAATATTACTTACCACTGAATCTAACTTTGCAAAAATTAGAACAAGAAAATACATATGCATACGAAAATGGAAACACAACAACAATCTGTAATTCCTTTCAAAAAAAATTTATTGATAGAACAGCTAAAACTGATTGTAAAATGCTTTCGATATCAGCACCAACGTCCTCTGGGAAGTCATATATTGTTTTACAATGGTTGATAAAAAATCTAGAACTTGAAAATAACAACCAAATTAATATAGCAATTATTGTACCTACAAGGGCTTTAATTAATCAATATGAAAGAGATTTAAATCAAAAATTAAATGATAATATAGACCAAGTTCATATTGAAACTATGCCTTTTCGCAATGGTAACATTTTAGACAAACGTAAATCAATATATATTTTTACTCAAGAAAGAATGAATGCATTTTTAGCTAAAAATATGGATATAAAATTTAAAATTTTGTTTGTTGATGAAGCTCAAAAAATAGGTGATGGGCATAGAGGGGTTTTATTGGAAACCATAGTAGAAAAAATCAGAAGCACAGCGAGTAATACTCAGATCGTTTTTGCAAGCCCATTTGTGGAAAATCCGCAAAGTATTTATCCCGGTACAGAATTTTTAAAAGACAATTTAATGACTATTAACCAAAATTTTTATAAGATTGAAAGAATTAAGGGGAAACCATTATTGTGGAATGTCTTTATAATATATAATGAAAATTTATTATTATTGGGACAGATTAATTTAGATAGTAAAATAAAAGGCAAGTCTATCCCTAATACAATTGCAAAATTTGTACAAACATTAACCTTTAATAATGAAGATGGAAATTTAATATATGCCAATAATCCTTCTGATGCAGAAAAAATTGCAGAATTATTATATGAAAAATCTTACTATAATATAGAAAAAAATGAAGAAATTCAAAAATTAACTAAATTATGCAAAGAAATTGTTCATAAAGATTTTAGTTTAATTAAATTTTTAAAAAGAGGGATTGCATTTCACTATGGAAGTATGCCACAGTTAATCAGGGCGAAGATTGAAGAATTGTTTAATCAAAAGACTATAAAATATTTGATTTGCACATCTACACTTTTAGAAGGCGTAAACCTTTCTTGTAAAAATATTTTTATTAAAAATCCAAAAAGGTCACAACAAATAAAAATGACAACACCAGATGTTTTTAATTTGGTTGGAAGGGCTGGCCGTCTTAAAAAAGAATTTTATGGAAACATTTTTTATATCGATTGGGATGAAGCTCCTTTAACAAAAGAGGAAACTACGGTCGAAAGAACAATTAATAGAATTCTACATAAAAATTTTAAGGAAATTCTTAGTTCATTAAATTCGGATTTTTTTGATTTAAAAATAAAAAATAAAGAACATAGAGATAGCCTGGAGGCAACTTTGGGATATTTATATACACAATATATTAAATTGGGCGATATCAAAAGAAATAAAGAAGTTCAAGAAGCATATTCACTCGATGAAATAAAACAATTAAATGAGGCATTATTAAGTTATTCACAAAGAATTAAAATTCCGAAAAAAATATTGGAAAAACATCCGATTGTATATCATTACTCAATGCAGAAACTACTAGAATATTTTGAAGAAAGGCATCCTGATAATCCAAAAGAATATTTGGTCAATTTAAAAGATAAAGAAAAAATGAAAGAATCAATATTTAGATTCTTAAATAGGATGAATCGATATTTCAACACGGGAATTTTTGGAGAAAAAACTACTTGGTATATTACATTTTTAGTTAAGCATTGGCTTACTTTTCAAAATTTAAGCGTAATAATAAACTTAAGATATGAAAATTATAAGGATGTTGATAAAGAGATTAAAATATCTATTAGAAAAAGTTTTAAAGATATTGACGATTACGCACGTTATTTAATTCCAAAACTATTGAGTTGTTATATTGATGTTCTTAATTTTTATCTGGAAGAAAATGGTCATAAAGATTTGATCTATAATGATGACGATATAGAGATGTTGTTAGAGTACGGCATTGATAATAAAACTCAAAAATCGATGATTACAATCGGATTATCAAGAGCTACAATTATAAATTTATTTGACATAAAAACAGAAGCAGAACAATATTTACTCGATAATATAGAAATGGATGAAAAACAAATTCTAAGATGGTTAAATTCAAATATTTCATATATAAAAACTAATGATAAAATTCCAGAATTATTAATTGAAGAAATAGATAATATTTTATTTAAATATAAAAGTGCAATAAATTAATATTTCACTGCAAATTCCCTGTTAATTGATGTAGGGAATTATGCTATAAATAGTTGATATACCTAGAAATTACAAGAAAAATAATGTATAAATTGCTAAAAAACTAGTAAATACCCAGTAAAAAGTCTTTATCAGGGAATTTGAACCGAGCCTGTTGCTCACTGGACTGTTCGCTCCAGTTTTTAGTCCACAAAAAAGCATTAAGACCATTTAAAAACACTGAAAGCCCGCAGTTAGCGGACTTTATAAAGCAAAAATCAAACAGAGAATTTATTTTACTAAAATTCTCTGCTTTTATATGCTTATTTTTATTGAAATTCTCTTTTCACCAGAGACCTAGTCCAAAATGGATTACAATACATATGTATCAATAGGATTCTTTTCCAAATTTTGTAAGCTACATTGTAGATTACTACTAATTTTATCAAATATGTCCAAAATATAAGGTTTCATTGTTATAAAATTTATTTGATTATTTTGAGGGAAATTATGATACTGCACCAAAAATTTTTTATTGCTTTTAATTCTTCCGTAGATAAATTTTCAAATGGATCTTGTTCTGAATAACAGTGAAACATAGATAAATGAATAAAAGAACATCCAAACATATAAACATTTTTTGCCCATCCATGTAAATTCAAAATATTGTTAATTAATTCAAAATCTTTTATTTGTTTTTTACCAATTTTCCATTTTTCATTATTTAAAGTTTGTTGAATTAAACATTGTCTAATTTCTTGTTCTTGAGATAATAAAAATAGCACTCTAACCATCGAATCTAACTCTTGCCTTAATATTGAAATACAATTTCCATAAAGTTTTTGTTTATATAATAATTTGATACTTTTATCATTTTCTTCAGAGCGTTTTTGAATTGTCATACAAAATTGTTTTAAATTTTTCATAAATGTACCTCAAAACAATTTTAACATTAAAATTATAAACTTACTATTAATCTTTGCAAACTTAACTCTTCTGGCTGAGTTCCGTTAAGAATTTGTTCGGTTAATTCAGGTGAAATGTATTTTAAATTCATAATGTTGCGAATATATTTAGAATCTTTTAAGCCTTCTTCTGTTTGTAAATCTTCAATAGTTTTACCCGATTGAATTTGCTTGTGATAATAAAAACTTTTTACTATCGCATTTACAAGATATGGATTCGGCTCTGGAGTATCATATTCTTTAGCATTCAAAATTAAAATATTATCATTTCTTGAGAGCTGTGTGATTTTTATATTTTTTGAAATTACAATAGGAGTCAGTTCCTCATTTTTATCCGGAACAACAATTTCTTGATTATTTGCCAAAGCATTCAAAACTTTCTTTATTGATGTTTCATTATATGTTATTTCAATCAAATTTTTTGAAACCATGATTTTATGAATAATTGCTCTTATAAGTTTGGGCTCTGAATAATCTTGGATATCTTGCGCTATATAAATCAATTTGTTTTGCTTGCTAATTTTGTATTCCGAGACAATTTTTTGAATTTGTTTTTTATCCTGTAAAAATTCTTTCGTTGTTTCAATTACAAATTTCTCGACTTCACCTGCGGGAATTTTTGAAACCGAACCTGTTTCTTCATTGTTTTTCAAAGCCCTGCTTATATAGTAACGATATCTTCTGCCATGACTATTGCTATGACTCGGAGTCATTTTATTTCCCAAATCGTCATAAATTAAGCCTGCAAGAAGTGAATTAGAAGAAGATTTAACCCCACAAGTTTTATCAACTTTATTTTCATACAATAACTTTTGCACTTTCTCAAAAAAATCATCACAAATAATAGCTTCATG
>CAKUZO010000019.1 GCA_934717895.1 uncultured Candidatus Melainabacteria bacterium
AGCTAATGTAGCAGCCCCAAAACCGGAAGTTAAAACAGAAGCTCCTACCCTAAAACCGGCAGAACCGGCACAAGATACTTTTGTACCTTCCGCACCAAAAGCAGAAGAAGCACCAAAAGCAGATCCTAACGACAAATTCGAAAAGAAAGAAGAAAAACCGGCAGAAGCTAAATAAGATTTAATCTTTTCATATAAATAGAAAACCGTTCTTTTAAAGAGCGGTTTTCTATTTATTATTTCATCAGGGCTTCTTGAGAAGTTATTCCGCCTTTTTCTGTTGGCATAAGATTGTAGGAACAATATATTCCTTTATTGGCTCCACCTTTTAAAGCTAAACGATACACATCATATCCCCATTTGTTTGGACCTTTTTGTCCATTTACATCAATAACAAATTCAGTATAACCCTGTAATATTATTATTGCACCATCACTCAAAACCTAAGCAGGTGCTTTTTTCAAATTTTCTGTACGCAATGCATAGTCACCCGCAGTTGCAGCCAAAATATCATCATCAGACTATTATTCATAAAAAAGTTTCTTTAAATTTCTTAACAAATCGCATATTTTTGGCAATTCTCCATATTCAGTGTATTATAAAAAAGTATAGTTTACCCCACAGAAAGAAGGTTTGATATGAATATTAAAACATACTACAATGCAGCAATTGGTGCAACTTATGATAGAAAAGATGTAAACAGGCTGTCCAAAAGAAACAATTTATCGACAGCTGATAAAAGTTATTTAAAAGAACTAACAGCACAATCAGGTCCTTCTGCTCATAATCCAATTAAAGCAATTAAAAATTGGTTTAAAGCATATCGTAATAACCTCGCATTACAAAAAGAAATTTCGGCTATAAAAGCTCCATTCGAAAAACTTTCTTTTTTGAAAAAGCTTATGAAACATATATAAAGTCTAAAAGGTGCATTAAAAGTGCACCTTTTTATTTTTACACTTCTTTTCTTGCATAATTGTATATTGCGTGATAAAATCCTGCTAAAAGGAGATTTTTTATGAGAGATTTATTAAAAAAATGTTTTGTAGAACTTATTGGAACATTTTTCTTTGTTTTTATAACCGGTTGTGCTTTATTTCCTAATGAAAGAGTTGGATTTCCGCCTTTGGCAATTGGGTTTGCATTAATGCTTTTGGTTTATATGGGTAGACATATTTCTGGCGGGCATTACAATCCGGCTGTATCTTTGGCCGCTTCAATCAGGGGAGCTTTGAAATGGAGAGATTTTCCTACATATATAGTTTCTCAATTTATTGGAGGAAGTTTAGGAGCACTTTTAACCGGTTACATTGTAGCTGTACCTCCTTATGCAAGAGAAACCTCTTTTAGCGTTGTACCAATGATTATTTGCGAATTTTTATTTACGTTCTTATTGTGTTATGTTGTTTTACAAACTACAACATCTAAAAAAACGGAAGGAAATTCATATTTTGGGCTTGCTATCGGTTCGGTTGTCTTAGTAGGATTTTTGGCAACTATCGGAACTTGTTACGGAGCTTTTAATCCGGCTGTTGCACTAGGTTTTTATGTTCTGAAAATTGCTCAAACAAAACTTGTTGCATACACCATTTTGACAAACTTTGTTGCCGGAGCCGCTGCTGCCGGAGCTTACAAAATTAGCGAATAGGAGATTTATTTGAAAAAACTTTTTGGAATTATTTTTAGCTTATTAGTATTGCAAAGTGTTTGTTTTGCGCAAAGCAACGTCAGCTTTGTTTACATAAACGGTTCAAACAACAACGATGCAAAAATGCGGAATTGGTACGTTAACGGGGTTGAAAAGCTTCACCCTGTTATGAAGAAAAAGTTTGAAAAAAACAAAGAAATAAAAAAAGTTTTTCTAAACAAAACCAAATACCAAATCAATGAAAAACCGGTGATTTTTTTCTGGGGCGATAAAAGTAAACGTGACTTGGAATTTGTGCAAGAACAACTTGACATAACAAAAGCTTTCAGTCCGACAATTGCTTATAAAGTGCGTTCAATGTTGACTGCATATTTGCACGATGCAATTTGGGTACAGAAATCACACAATATGCTTCCAATCCTTGATGATTTGAACGAAACAGTTAAACAAGAAGCCGCAAAAGGCAACAAAGTCGTACTTTACGGATATTCTGCCGGAACTTTTATTACGTATGAATATATGTTTAACAAACTTCCGTATATTAATACGGAAAATCTTTTTAATACAATTAATGTTAGCGAAGAAGTTAGAACGTTTGTAAAAACTCACCCTGTCGAAAACACTTGTATTTCAGCACTTTCAAAGGCTAATATCGGAATGGTTTCAGATAGTGGGCACTTAGTCTTAAAAAACTTTGACGACAACTCGATAGAGCAAAATTACCTAAACTTACAAGAGGCAACCAAAACCGCTTGTGCACCAAAAGATACATTCAAAGGAGTCGTAAATTTTGCAAGCCCGCTAGTTTTGTTCTACTCCGATTTAGCAGATTCTGATTATGAATTAACTTATTACAACAGGCTAATGCTCAAATATATAATCGAAAACGGATTGTTTTTCATTACTGTTAATTATCGTGAAGATCCGCTCGGTTTTCCGAGTTCTAAAAACTTGACAATTGCTGAGATGGAAAAGCTTGCGGATATAAAAATAGAAAACCCGACAGGTTTTGTCTATGATAATTCCAACGTCTGGTCAAAACGTTCGGTTTTGTTTGCTCACACGTCTTATTGGAGCGCAAAACGAACTTTTGCAAACGCTGTTGTAAAAGCTTTCTCAAACGGATATCGTTTACAGTACGACGAAAAATCCCAACAAAAAGTCTTGGATAACCATAAGAAGAAAGTTAAGTTTGAGATGATATAATGGTAGGTGGTAAGTGAAACGTGAAAAGTGAAAAGACCTTTTCGCTCACTTCGTTCGATAATTTATTTATGACACGCAGTGTCCGTAATGAACTTTTCACTTTTCACGTTTCACGTTTCACTTACCACCTACTCAATAAAGGAGCACAATATGACAATAGATACAAAAGATAATGTTCAATTTGACCCAGGGTTTATTCAGCACATGTCTGCGTTTGAACCTAATATCGAATACGTATACAGTTCATTGAACAGTTGCAGAAATTTTAACCAAAAGAAAATGCAGTTTAAAATGTTTTACCCCAAAATCCAGTCTTTGTTGAAAAATTATCTCGGGTTTTATCTTGGTTGTATTTTGTGGGCTGTTTATATCAAAAGTCTTGGAGAAAAACCGATTACTGGAAACCTTTGCTATGGCGGAGAGTTTTCAGAAAACGAAACTTTGGAAGAAGTTGATTTTATTAAAGCTTATATTGAACAACTAAAAAAAGATGCAAAATATTATTTGAACCAAGATTTCTCAATTGATGAAGAAAGCCTGAAAGTTCTTGATGTTTATCGAAAATTTTTGAAAGTTAATGAAGGTTTTGTTAAAGTTCAAACAACAACAGACGTAAAACTTCCGGAATGTTTAAAAACTCCGACATCAAAAGATTTGCAACTAATTTTGGAAGAAATTGAAAAGGTTATCAAAAACGGTAAGTTGCACGAACTTTTCACATTGGCAGAAAAGGTTTTATAATGACTGATTTAAAAACAAAATTATATCAAATGTTTATTTTGGGAACTGATGGCGAAGGATATAAAGACGCTTTGGACAAAGGTCTTGGCGGAATAATATTTTTCACCCATGACATAAAATCACCTGAACAATTTAAGAAATTAACCCAAGAAATCAAGAAAATGTCAAAATTTCCACCGTTTTTGTCTATTGATCAAGAAGGTGGACGTGTTGAGCGGACTGAAAATATTCATAACGGCAAAAAATACTTGTCAGCGAAGTTTGCATTTGAAAAAGGCGAAGATTTTTTGAGAACACAAACCAAAGAAATCGCGCAAGAATTAACAAATTATGGAATAAATCTCAATTTCGCACCTTGCATTGACGTGAATACAAACCCAAATAACCCAATAATCGGAGAACGTGCGTTTTCAAACAAAGTGGAAGATGTCATTAGGGCTGAAAAAATAGTTTCTCAAACATATCGCGAAAACGGGATTATTCCTTGTGTAAAACATTTCCCCGGACACGGCGATGCCAATGCAGACAGTCATTTGACTTTGCCAAAAATTGACTTACCTCTTAAAGATATGGAGCAAACTCATATTAAACCTTTTGCAGCGTGCGCCAAAACAATTGAAATGGTTATGGTTGCACATTTGCATTGCACTTGTTTTGAAAAAGAAACTATTCCAACATCTTTGAGCAAGAACGCAATTTCGTATTTGAGAGCTAAATTAGGCTTTGAAGGAGTCGCAATTTCTGATGATATGATAATGAAGGGGGTTGCTGCTTTTGGCGATGTAGAAGCTTGTGAAATGGGTATCAGGGCAGGTTTAAATATGTTTATTTATAGGAATTCTACTCCGGAAACAATTAACATAATTGAAACTCTTGCCAAAAAAGCAGAAACAGACGAAGAATTACAACAAAACATCGAAAAATCTTATGAAAGAATTATTTGTTTAAAAAAAAAATTTAGAATAAAGTAAAGAAAAATATTTAGTTTTTTGATACACGTTTTAACTTTCAAAAACTGTCGAGCGTTCAAAAACTTGTCGTGTTATTTAATATATGTACAATAACTTGATTTTATTGTATATTATACGTAGGGAGAAGTGTATGAAACAGTTTATTAAAAACCAAAAGGTTACTTACAATCTAATGTCTTTCACAGGTTTTAAGGCTTTGTTAATCTTTAACTTGCTAACAGAGGGTCCAAAATCTTATGATGAAGTTTGTGACTATATTTTTAATCACCCATATTTGAGGGAAAAAATCTCTGTTGATACTTTTCGAGTCTATATGAATACTCTCAAACGACTTGGCTGCGATATAAAAAGGATTAAAGGAGATGACAAAATATCTCGATACCATATTGCTGAACACCCGTTTGAGCTTCGATTAACCGAGGAAGAACAGCACAGTATTATTAAGGTTTATAAAAACATTTATAAAGATTTAGACATTTCGGCACTTTTGGCAATGGATAATTTCTTTATCAAACTTGCAAAATATATTAATGACTCTGAATTTCTTGCAAATTTAAGAAAGTATTCTCCTCTCAGAGATATTGATAAAGAAATTTTGAAAAGTTTAATCGAATGTTGTGCAAGAAAAGATCAAATTGTTATTACATATAATTCTCCGAACTCCGGCAAAAAACATATTGAAATTATCGCTGATAGCATAACAATATCAAACAACAAGGTTTATCTTTGCGGTACCGGTTTTGAATATATGCAATATGGTAGTTTTCTTGTAAACAGGATTTTGAGAATTGATGAAATCAAACTTAATCCGACAATTCCAAACAATTTAAAAGAACTAAAAATCAAATATAGATTGGTTTGTGAAAATCAAGAAAAATTTGAACCGGATAATAATGAAAAAATTCTGGAACATAATTCCGGGAAATATTTAGTTGAATTAACGACATCAAATGAGTTTTTAGCAAGGCAAAAGTTCTTGGCTTATGGACCAAAATGCACAATTTTAGAACCGGAAGAATTCAAAAATAATTTTATAAATATGTTAAAAGATATGAAAGCGGGGTACTATTGTGGGTAAAAAATATACAGTAAAATGCAATGATGCCTGCATAAAATTATTTACGTTTATAAAAATGTTGTACGATGGAGATGTTGAATTTACCGACGTTATAGACTTGTTTTCTGACGGCAATTACGATGGGACGTCAAACACTCACGTAACCCTCAACAAATATTTGAATGCAATGAAAATTTTTGGAATAAAAGTCAAGAAAATTCAAAACAAATATCATATGTTTAGTCCGCTTTATAAATTAAAATTCAATCTGGACGATATGAAAAGCATTCATTTGCTTAAAGAAGCTCGTGAAATTCTTCCTGCCGGGAAAACCAAAAATGATTTTTCAGAATTTTTAAGAAAACTGGAAGCACGATATGACGAAGCTGCCCAAAGTTTAGAACAAGTTGCAGACAATACGACAAACCTTCATCTTTCGTTTTACCATTCTGAAATGGTTGAACAAGTCAGACAGTGTCAAAAATTTTGCCAAGACAAATTGAAACTTGAAATAATTTTCACATCAGAAAAAGGTGAAGAGCTTAATCTGATTTGTTCTCCGCTGGAACAAACTTATATCAGAAGAAAAATTTGTTTAAAAGTTCTTGGGAACAGCGGCAGCAGAGTGTACGAAATACCGATTGAAAATATTCGTTCGATAAAGCAATTACCGATTGCGGTTTCAACTGTTTCAATTCCAACAACAGTCGTTTATAAGATAAAAAACAGACTTGCAAAGAATTATAAACTCCGAGATTGGGAAAGATTAGACAAAATAGAAGCCGATGGCAGTCACGTTATAGTTAATAAAAACGAAGATTTGGGACAACTTGTGTCCAGAATAATGCGTTACGGCAATGAATGTGAAATCTGTTCACCTCGCTTTTTGAGAGAAGAAATGATAGAGCGGATTAATAAAACATTAGATAATTATATTTGCTAGTCATATATAAATTTTTATGCAATTTTGGATTTGTTGCGAAATTTTGAATAACCTCTTTTCGGAATTCATTTCTAAAAATGTTACAATAAAAAACAAAAATTTACGTTATGAAACATTTTGAATCATGGAGCATGGTTTATGTTACATTAAGAGAATAGAAAGAGATACATAGTTATAGGAGATTAGTGAATGTCTGAATATTTGAGCAAGGAAGAGATTAAGCAATGGAGAAGCTCATTAGAAAAGATTACATTAGAAGAATTCGCTGCCAGATTAGGGAAAAAGATAGAAGAGGCAAAGCCTACAAACGATTTAATTGATATAGTATTGAAAGGAAAACCGGTTGTTTCATCAGAACCGGAATGGAAACAAAATCACGCAGAAAGATTAAGCGCTATCGCTGAAAGAGCTTACGAAAGAGAACAAGAAATAGCTCCGACTCCTTTCTCTATTCATAAGATTAAAATTGATGAAGATGTAAAAGCGGAAGAAACTAAGAAAACAAAGACTGAAAAAGCGAAAATTAAAGAAACAAAAACTTCTGCCAAAAAAGTTTCTAAAAAAGAAGAAAAACCTGCTGTTAAGGCAGAATCTCTTAGAGAAGAAGTTAAAGTAGTATTTAAAAAAGCTCTTACCGACAGAGAACAACGTGTATTCAATTATTTTGAACAGAATAAAGGTAAAATTGTTTATGCAAAAGACTTGGCAGCGCTACTTGACTTGCCAAGAGATTACGTTTACAAATATATTAAAAACCTTAGAGCAAAAATAGAAGGTGAAAACCTTCAAAATGCTGATAAAGGTGGATTTATCTTAAATTAAAAACTCTCTAAATCATAATCATAATCACCAAAAGCTCTCGATTATTCGAGAGCTTTTTAGTTACGTTGTTGGGCTAGAAAGCCCAACCTACTTAAAAAAGACGATAAGGCGATTGGACGATATTTCGCTTAGCTGCCTCGCTTCCTAGCCACTTAGCCGCTTTCTCCCCACGCACCTGCACTCGTAACACTCACTAATCGTTCGTGAGCGATTAGCGAACTTAGGAGTGCAGGTGAGGAGGATAAACTACTTCACCTTTGCTTCCAATTTGTCTAAGCGTGCTTTGAATTCCTTGTTCTCTTTTTCTAGTGCATTGATGCGTTTTTCTTGTGCCTGATATTTAGCGTCAAGTTCTTTTATCGCATTAATCACTGCATAGAACATATCTTCCATACGAATTGTCAAAAATCCATCTGCACCTTTTTTCACTGCATTAGGAAATACCTTTTGCAAATCCTGTGCGATTACACCGACATGCGGAGTTTTGGTTGTATCTTTTTTGAAAGTATAATTAAATACCTTCAACTGACGAATTTTATCAAGTCCAGACTTATTTTCCTTCCCAACATACTTCAAACGACGGTCAGAAGAATGAGTTGTTATAAATTCAAAAGCACCGTCATAACCAGCTTTTGCCCTATACTCAGCACCACTTTGATACATAGTAATATTTCCTTTTTTTGTTGTACCTATATATCCTCTCTCCCCAACCCCTTCACTAAAACCAAAATGTCCGCCTAAAGCAAGATTTTGACCTTGGATATTTGCTCCAAAAAAGCTTGTTTGACCGACTATTAAGTTGCCTGGGATATAAACAGTATAATCTTTTGTTCCTAAAACTATTTGATTAATTTTATCTGCCTTTGCCTCTGTTCCGATAGCAACGCTGTTTCCCTTTGCAGAAGCATTATATCCGATTGCAATAGCACCTCTGTTTGTATGTGGAGTATGATGAGAATCCCCAGGTGTTACAATATCTCCAGGAGTTTGTGCATATTGTCCAATTGCAATACTATATGTCCCCTTGGCTTCTACAAATCTTCCGGCTGCGACTGCTCCTTCTGCAGCCTTAGTACACTCTCCAACTGCAACAGCGCCATTAGCTGCTGTTGTTGACCCTTTATAGCGTCGACTACCACTATCTACGAAGCTTCCTCCTATTGCTACCCCACCATGTTGCGCTGTTGTTTTATCTCCAATAGCAACAGCATGTTCTACACGCCAGAGTGCTCTTCCACTGCCAGTGGAACTCGTATCATAGCTATAAGAAGCACTTTCAGCTGATGCTTCTGCCCCTATCGCTATACTTCCATTAGTAACGTAATAGTTACTATCATAGCCTGGTCTTGGTTCTTCTCCATCATCTACTATAATTTTCGCCTTAGAACCAATCGCAATAGCTCTCGGGCCGGAATTAACAATACTGTCCCCAATAGAAATCGCGCCGGCATTCATAGCCTTTGCTTCGCGCCCTATTGCTATACTTGAACTATGCTCTGTTTTTGATAGCCCAATTTCTCCTCTGTTTCTTATTGCACCACCATCTGCAATTGCTTTTTTCCCAATTGCAATAGTTCCATCATATTTAGCAGTTGCCGACTTGCCAATAGCAATAGCAGCAGGAGAACGTAAATTACGAGTATCTTTATTTATATCGTTTTCCACCGAAGGCAAAATTGTAGCACGAGATCCAATTGCAATAGCGCTTTGGTCATTATTATAATCTGTTTTATTTGTTTCATCTATTTGTATACTAGCGGAACTACCGATTACAATACCAGCAATAGCATTCGTTTGAGCATAGCTCCCAATTGCAATAGAGTTCTGACCTGTTGCTTCTGAGCCACCTCCAAAAGCATTGCCTCTTTTTGATTTTGAACCACTCCCGATTGCGATACCGGAACTTGAATTCGCAGTAGTCCCAATTGCGATACCGGAACCTGAAGTCGCATTAGCCCCGATTGCGACAGCATTTATGTAACCCGCCGACGCTTTTTTACCAATCGCAACTGCCTCCTGCGCCGCATTTACCTCGTTTCCAATTGCAATTGCAGAAGAACCTAAATCGCCGCCCTCAGCAAACTTACCGAGCAACATTCCTCCGTTTTTAAACCACAAACTCCCAACAGCTGTTCCATTGTTTTTAAAACCGATTGAACTATTTGTTCCGTTTGTATTTATTAATAGTTTTGCATTATCTGTGCCAAGAAAACTATCTTGACCTATCATAACATGTTGGCTACTACCTAAACCAAACCAAATATTATTTCTCGCACTGGCATTGATACTGGTATCATATTTCCAAGGAGTTGAGTTATTAGGCTTGCTTCGCGTTGTCATTACAGGCGCCATCGCCGCCAAAACTATACTCAATATCAACATTACAACCATCATTTCAGCCAACGTGAACGCCGAAAAAAATCCTCCGTTTGAGGCAAAACTATTCTTTTTTTTCATACATTATTCCTATATATTTATACTCAATATCTTACTCTATTATAAACTATTTTTCTGATTTTACAAGCCCCTTATATTATTTTTGCATTTCAAAAAAAAAAAAAAAGATGGCCTCGCCATCTTCTTTATTCCTTATCCTTTTTCCTTTTTAAAACTATTCCTTTTTCCTAATATCCTATTGATTATCTAACGACTTGCGATACAAAGTTTACGGCATCAAAGAACGAATCTCTTACAAACTCTTTCGCCAATGTTGTAATCGGCCTGTTCTCAATGCAATCAAATACATAATATATCGGGTCTTTTGAATTGTTAAAACGCATTCTTTTATCGTTTTTTCCAATGAATGTATAATCTTCAAGATTTTCACTTGATACGTCTTTCGGATTAACTTTCTTTGGGTTTTTACTTCTAACTAATGTTCCAAATTTTGTACTAGCCATTTCTTTTCTCTCTCTTTAAATCTTACATATATATAAAGTATTGAACAGTAAAAAAATTGCCTTTTTTAATTTCATTATGTAAAGATTTCGTTACAATTTAAAAATGAATAATTTTTTATTCGCTTTTTAGCAAGACTACACAAGCAAAAAGGCTCAAATAATAAACATATTATCATTTGAGCCACAAAATATATTATAATCTTTTATTTTGATATTTTAAGTATTATGAAAAGGCTTTGAACGAACGTTCTACGTTTTTATCAATTACGTTCTTCAAGGACTCATATTCTGTTTGAAGAGCATTATGTTGAGTATCAAGTTTTTTCAAATCTTGATCATATTTTTTATCCTTATTTTCGATTTCTGTTGTTGCGTTCTTGTATTTAACCTCAGCACGAGCGATTGCAGCATCATCTTGTACAGAAACGATATCAGAAGCATTTGTATATGGTTTTTGAATCCAATAAAACCCTTCTGCTGTGTATTCTGCCGTTTTACTACTGTCTTCTGACGGATTGAAGTATGAAGCTTGACTAAGTGTTACAATCCCGTTTTTCAATGCGAATTCTAACCAGTCAGTACTTGTCAAAAGTTCATCTTCAATAACTTTATAGTTTTGAGCAGATGAATTCTTGTCGTTGTTATCGATACCATAAATCGTTTCTCCATTAGAATTTGTGGTTGATTTGATTTTGTTAGCAGATTCTGAACCGTTCATCATATACCATAAGTTTACATACCATTGACCTTTGTCCTTGTCAGTAACATACAAATTAAACTCAGGTTTCGTCGGTTCTTCCGGCATTTTAGTATCTGGCTTGACCGGTTCATCCAATGCAACTTTTTGCATATCACCTTCTGTGAAGTTAATAAGCATAGTTTTCATAGAATCATTATTTACTCCAAGAGTACCTTTGTTTTGTATTATATAATACATGTCAATAGCTTTTTCTTTAAGAGTTTTTAATTCATAAGTAGTTGCTCCATCTTTTTCTACTAATTTGTAGTCACCCATTAATTTTTCAAGCTCAGTAGGTGTTTTGCCTGCATCTACTTTGGTTTTTAGTGAGTCTTCATCTCCATTGCATTTTTGAGTTTCAAGCCTTTGAGAAATTGTTGCAAATGTTGCTTTTTGCTCATCTGATAATTGGTTATAAGTTCCGCCTTTATTGCCATTTGTTTTAAGCTCAGCTCCTGTTGTTGTTTTGTAAGTTTCAGTGCTTAATGTTTTACCATCAAAATCAATAAGTAGATTTAGCAAGTGTAAGTAACAATCTGCATTGCCTTTCAATGCTGCGTCATAACAGTAGCCTGTTGAAGATATCGGTTTATCTTTTGTTCCGACGATACTTGAAAATTGTTCATATAAACTCGGTTCTTTAATGGCTTTATCATATTTTTCTTTATCGTCATTATATTTTTTTATTTTGGCATCATATTCAGCTTTATCAATGGTATATTGAGCTTTATCAGCTTTATACTTTTCCAATTCAGAATTATCTACCAAACCGTATTTACTCAAAAATTCTGACAAGTTAGCAGACTTCTCAAAATTTGCAGCGTCAGTGGCAGATACAAGATTTTGTCCTGATGCGTTTTGGATTGAATATTGATTTTTTAGCGGTTCATAAGAGTACAACAATGCCGGAGTTAAGTTGTAAGATGTGCTTTCCCCGTTATCATTGTAGTATCTGAAAGTCAATTTCTCGGAATTCAATGCATTCATGTACTCTTGGCTTGCTTTTGATGATTTTTCAGCAAGTCTTAATTTTGAGTTTGTTATGGTTTGAGAGCGAAGTTCATTATCGGTCAATCTTGCCGTAATGCTTAATAATCTCGCTTGTGATGCTGACATTCCCATAATTAGTACATTATTCCTTTCTATTTTGTAATACGGCAGAAAGCTTGATTTCCTTTAATCAAAACCAAACTTTGTTACGAAATGTAACAAGACTATTGGTGTTTAATTATAATGTCCTACGCTGACAGCGCGAACTATTTCGTAATGAATTGTAAAAAATCCCCACCCATACACTTGACAATTGAATAGTTGTTCAATTATAATACTATTGTAAGATACTTTAATTAAGGAGAATTCTATGTGCGAACACGGAAACGTTCACGACCATGAGCAAGACCACGAGCAAGAGCAGGAAAAATCTCCGCTACCAAAGCTTGTTGCATCAATTCTAATCTTGGTTTTAGGCTTTTGTGTCCCTGATATTTCTTGGTTAAAACCGGCAATTTTTCTCGTTGCATATTTAATTATCGGCGGCGAAGTTTTGTTGAAAGCGTTTAAAAATCTTTTGAAAAAAGATGTGTTTGATGAAAACTTTCTTATGGGAATTGCGACTCTCGGCGCATTAGCCGTCGGCGAATACCCCGAAGCCGTAATGGTTATGGTTTTATATCAAATTGGCGAAATGTTTGAGGATATGGCGGTTGAAAAATCTAAGCAGTCGATATCTTCATTAATGAATTTACGCCCCGATTACGCAAATGTCAAACTTGGTGACGACTTAGTCAAAAATTCTCCGGAAGATGTTAAAATCGGGGATATTATTGTTGTAAAAACAGGTGAAAAAATTCCACTTGATGGCGAAATTATTGACGGCGAGGCGTCGGTTGATGTTTCAGCTCTAACAGGAGAAAGTATTCCAAAATCTTTGAAAATAGGCGATACTGCACTAAGTGGCGGAATTAACACAAACGGAGTTTTGACAATTCGTGTTGAAAAAGAGTTTGGTGATTCTACTGTTTCAAAAATTCTTGAATTAGTTGAAAATGCCGCATCGAAAAAGCCAAAAACCGCAAACTTTATTACAAAATTTGCAAAATATTATACCCCTGCGGTTGTTGTCGGTGCTTTGGTTTTGACAATTTTGCCACCATTGTTGGTAAACGGTGCAAGTTTCGTTGTCTGGTTCAAAAGAGCATTGACGTTTCTTGTAATCTCTTGTCCTTGCGCGCTTGTAATATCAGTGCCGTTGAGCTTTTTTGCCGGAATTGGCAGAGCCTCAAAATCAGGTATTTTAGTTAAAGGCGCTTGCTATCTTGAAGCTTTGGCAAAACCGTTTGCGGTTGTTTTTGACAAAACAGGGACTTTGACAAAGGGTACATTCTCTGTCACAAATGTAAACGTTGCAGAAGGTGTCGAAAAACAAGAGTTGTTGCGACTTGCGGCGTTTGCGGAAAACTATTCAAATCACCCGATTGCACAATCTTTAAAAGTTGCGTATGGAAAAGTAATTGAGTCTGATAGAATTTCTGATGTTGTTGAGGTTGCCGGAAACGGCGTCAAAGCAACGGTCGATGGAGCTGAGATACTTGTCGGTAATAACAAATTAATGGAAAAATATTCAATAAGTTATGACAAAGTTTTGGCGAACGGCTCAATTGTTTATGTTGCAAAAAATGGCAAATTTATTGGCTCAATTGTGATTTCTGATGAGCTCAAACCTGATTCTGAACTTGCAATTAAAGAATTAAACAGTCAGGTCAAAGAAACTGTTATGCTAACAGGTGATGTCAAAACTTCTGCTGAATTTATTGCCCAAAAGCTTGGTATCAGAAAATTTTATTCAGATCTTTTGCCGGTGCAAAAGGTTGAAAAACTTGAAGAGATTATGGCTTACAAAAACGGAAGCGTAATTTTTGCAGGTGACGGAATTAACGATGCACCTGTTTTGACTCGTGCAGATGTAGGCATTGCAATGGGCGGGCTCGGTTCTGACGCTGCAATTGAGGCTGCTGATGTTGTGATTATGGACGACAATATTTTAAAAATTTCAGAAATAATAAAAATCGCGAAAAAGACAATGTTCATCGTAAAAGAAAACATTATTTTTGCAATCGGCGTAAAGCTTCTATTCTTAATCCTTGGCGGAATGGGTTTAATCTCTATGTGGGGTGCTGTTTTTGCAGATGTCGGCGTAACCCTGATTGCGATTTTGAATGCACTTCGAATTTTTTCGGTAAAAAAGGCTTAATAAAAGCTTAAATCCCATATTGTTTATATTAAAATCTTAGTATAAATGATAAGGGATTTTTTAACGACAGCTTTACAAAATAAAAACACCGCAATGTTTGTTACTGCGGTAATTTTTATGTGCGGAATTCTCTCTTATTTCAACGACAACGGGCTCGTTTTTGCTGGAATACTTAGCATCTTAGCAATTATTGCAATTATAAAAAATTTCGTTCCTACTAAATATATTCTTTTATGGCTGTTCGTGTTTTATTTCGGTTTTTTCAATTCTTGTTTAAGGATTAAAATGACGGACAATATCGCATCTTTTGCACCCGAAAAAGCGACAATTCAAGGGCAAATTGTCAGTATTCCAAACAGCAATTCACCGAATAAAACGAAATTTTTCTTTAAAGTTAAAAAGATTAATAATGAGCAGACAAGCGGAAAAACACTTGTAACGTATTCCGGAAACAGTATCGAAAAGCTTCAAATCGGTGATGAATATGTGTTTTCAGGAAAGCTACAAACTCCATTTAAAGCAGGCAATCCGTCCCAATTTGATTATGGAAAATATTTGAGAAATTTTGATACTTTCTCTGTGTTTTATGCTAAAAGTGCAAACAACTTAAACTCCAAACTTACGCCAAAATGGAAGTTTTTGCAGAGCTTGAACAAAGTTAGAGATAGAATTGTGACGGTTCACGCACAGTATTTGAAGTCGCCTAACCTTGAAATCCTTGGCGGAATTGTCTTTGGTGACGACGCTGTTGCTCCGCCTGATTATATTAAAACGAGTTTTGTAAACTCCGGTTTGTTACATATTCTGGCTGCGTCCGGCATGAACGTTGCTTTTATCTATGGATTTTGGGTATTCTTTATGCGAAAAATTCGGTGCCCGTTTAAGCTCACGGTACTCTCAGGTATCGGAATAATTATAATTTACACGCTGATGACGGGACTTGGCGCATCTGTAATCCGTGCGGCGCTTATGTTGATTTTAATTCTTCTCGGGAAATTGATTGACCGCGACGCTCATACTGTGTCACTTTTGGCTTTTGTTGCTGTGATAATGCTAATTTACAACCCTGCGTACATAAACGATGTCGGATTTCAGCTTTCATTTATCGTAACATTTGGTCTTTTGACGACGGCAAACGTGATTTTTGAACGGTTTAAAGACTCAAAAATCCCTCAATGGCTGATTGGTGCTGCACTTATTCCTGTAATTGCACAAATTTGGGTTGCGCCGATACAAATGTTCTATTTTAATACGTTTAGTACGTATTCAGTATTTGCAAATGTTTGCAGTATGCCGTTTTTGAGTGTGATAAGTTTTGGCGGATTTGTAAGCTCTATTCTTGCAGCTTTTTCACCGTTTACGGATAAAATTTGTATGGTTATGGATTTTATCTTGAACTACTTTTTGCATGCAATTGTCTTTATTTCAAAATTTTTCTCAACCCTTTCTCATTCTTTGATTTCGACATCACACCCTAGTGTGTTCCAGATAATTCTTTATTATGCAATAATTTTGCAATTTACACTGTCTATCAAAATCGGTTTTAGCAAAAAATTGGCAATTACAATTGCTGGAATTTGTCTTGTACTGGCAGGCAGTTTTATCACAATACCATCAAAAAGTCTTGACATAATTGCGTTTGATGTGCAAAATGCAGATTGTTTCCTAATAAAAACGCCAGAAAACAAATATTTTATCATTGATACCGGAAGGGCTGGTTATAACGGAGGCAAAGCTCAGGCAAATTCGATTATTATCAAATATTTGAAAGATAGAGGCATAAAAAATATTGAAGGGTTGATTATTACACACTTTGACAACGACCACTCCGGCGGTGCGGCTGATATAATGAAGAGTTTAAGGGTTAAGAAGGTTTATTTGAACTCTTATTCTGATGATTCTATGACCTCTAAAAATATCTACAAAACGATTGAAAAACTCGGGATAAATTCTCAAATTCCGACTAACAATAATTCGATTTATGCTGAAAAAGACCTGAATTTGAAAACATATTTTATCAACTCTGAAACGGATAACGAAAAATCTATCATAACCCTTTTGAGCTACAAAAATTTTGATATGCTGTTTACGGGTGATGCCGGCGTAAAGGCGTTTAAAGAGCTCAAAAATTCTCTACCAAGAAATGTTGAAGTCCTGAAAGTCGGGCACCATGGCGGTCCGAGAGTAGTAAATAATGATATGTTAGATTATTTTAAAACACAGGTTTCTATAATTTCGACAGGGCCAAATGCTTTTGGGCACCCAAATCGTGGAACTTTGGATTTATTGAGAAATACTGAAATTTACAGAACCGACAGACATAATTCAATAAAAATAACATCAAATGGTAAATCTTACAACATCTTGACCTACAATAAGCACAAAAAGAAATACGTTTTTTCAAAAAAAATCGAAACAATAGAGCCTTAAAACTCACTCTTGCACGTGCTCCAATGCCATCTGCAAAATAACTTTTACGTGGTTGTCGTTTAAGGAATAGTAGACGTTTTTCCCCCGTTTTTCAGCTTTGACAAGTTTGGCAGTCCTGAGAGTTTTTAACTGGTGAGATACAGCAGACTTTGTCATATCTAGTAATACAGCCAAATCGTTTACGCATAAATCCGCTTCTTCCAGAGCCCATAAAAGTCGAATTCTTGTGCTGTCACCCATAACCTTAAAAAAGTCTGAAAGGTCGTATAATTCAGTCAAATCAGGCATGATAGGTGCGATTTTTTCGACTAAATCAAAATTAATAGCTTCGCAATCTGTTTTTTTGTTATCCATAATTTGATTATAATTTAATAGTTGTTCAATTGTCAAACTTGTAATTTAAAAGCTTTTTTATTAATCAAAATCAATTAATTGTGTAAGTGGTACATCTAAAATATCTGCAACTAAAAAGAGTTTTCTTAAACTTATGTATTCTTTTCCTGTTTCAACGCAAGCTAAATGTTCGCGAGAAAAATTAATAATTTCTGCAAGTTCATTTTGTGATAAATTTTTTAATTTTCTATACTTTTTTATATTTTTACCAAGTTGTTCAAGTCTTGACATAAATTTATTTTGCAACAATAATATTAATAAATATGTAAGGTGGTATATTACAAAATAGGAGAAATTATGAGAAAAGGTTTTACTCTTGCAGAAGTCTTAATTACTTTGGGTATAATAGGAGTTGTTGCAGCAATAACATTGCCTACACTAATTCAAAATTATCAAAAACACGTTTTTGTGACGAGATTGCAAAAGGCAATAAGTACTACTCAAAATATGCTTAAAAAAATGCAAGCAGATGAAGAGGTTTCAAGCATAGGTATGATAAAGCTGTTTTCAGAAGGTATTTGTAAGAGCTCATTTTACTCTGATCAATCAAATGGTTGTGAAGATGCTTATGGTAATCCATCTGTTTTTCAAAAAAATATTCCTAAATACTTGAATGTTGTTAAAACTTGTTCTGGCAACAATTGTAATTCTCCATTATACAGTTGGAGCTCTTTGAGTTGTAATAATGGTAAATGTAAAATTTCTGTAACTAAGTCTTCGGGTAAAGCTTGTGGATTTGTAAGCTCAAATGCAGTATGCTCCAATACAAATGGATTTTACACAAATGACGGTATGATATATTATTTTGCGGGCTTGCCAACAATTAATGTTGATAATGAGATTCCATATATAAGTGTTATGGTTGATGTAAATGGCGAAAAAGGTCCGAATATAGAAGGGCGTGACTGGTTTCAATTTTATATAGGTACTAACGGAGAAATTGTTGATAGTACGTATGATCCGTTTGTTACAAGGCTGATGTCGAATGGCTGGAAGATGGATTATTAGTTTTTGATTTTGAAAAGATTTAATATTTTCCTAAAAAAGAGCCTTTGAATTTCTTCAAAGGCTCCAAGATTTTTACAAATATTTTGTTTTGCTAGATTGCAATAGAAAGAGCTTCAAGCTTCAATTCTATTGGCTTTTCCTCAAGAACTTCTACCTTCAATTCCTTTGCATCAACAACTTTGGCTTGCGCCGGTTTATGAGTTACAACAGGTTTTGGAGTAACAGCTTTTGGTTTTTGTGCTACATAAGCACCTTGTCTAACTTTTGCAACAACCGGATCCGGAGTGTGTTTTTGTTTGTTAATATCAGTCATAATCGTACTTACAAAACGTCTTGTTTCTGCATAAGGTGGAACTGATCTGTATTTTTTTACGTTTCCGGGACCTGCATTGTATGCTGCAAGAGCCAATTCAACTGAACCAAACATATTGTACATTTTTTTGTAATAAGCAATACCTGCTTTAATGTTTTCGTTCATTGAATAAGGATTGTAGCCCATTCTTCTCGCTGTTGATGGCATTAGTTGGAAAACTCCAACTGCACCATGTGAACTTCTTGCTTCGTGACGAAATCCTGATTCTTTGCGTGCAATACTTAGCGCAATTGCAGGATCTACGCCCATTTCAATAGCGTGTTTGACTATTGTTGCTTTTACAGAGTTGACGTCAGAGGCTTGGCATTGCGCATGGCAAAGAAGCATACACGCAAGTGTAAAAGTTAAAACTAATAGTTTTCTCAAAATGTAATCCTCTATATTGTAAATTGAAATCCCTAAAAATTCCCTAACGACCCGTTTCTACAACAAAGTCAAAAACTTTCAGAGATATTTTATACACCTATATTACTACAAAAAAAATTTTTTTCAACCCCTTTAAGCCTTTACTACACACCTGAGCACCTCTAAAAGCCTTTGATCACAGAGGTTTAAGTGTATTTGTAACAATTGTAAAATAGTAATAATTACTATCATTTTCAACATACTTCATAAATTATTTTGTTTGTGCTACAATTCTTGCAATAACTATAAAACGAGAGGAAAATATTATGGAAAACAAAAAATTAGCAGACATCGGCGTTTTTGGCGGATCTGGATTTTACAAATTTTTAGAAAATATCGAAGAAGTTCGTGTAGAAACTCCTTACGGAATGCCTAGTGACAGCCTTTTCATCGGTACTGTCGGAGAACATAAAGTTGCATTTATGCCACGACATGGCAGAAACCATACTATTTTGCCTCATTTGATTAATTACAGAGCAAATGTTTGGGCTATGAAATCTGTTGGTTGCGAAAGAGTTATTTCTCCATGTGCTGCCGGAAGTTTACAAAAACACGTTAAACCCGGTGATTTTGTAATTTGCGATCAGTTTGTAGATTGGACAGATGGTAGAAAAACAACTTTCTTTGAAGGTCCTATTGTTACTCACCCATCAGCTGCTGAAACATACTGTCCGGAACTTCGCGACCTTGCAATTAAGACAGCAAAAGAACTTGGAATTTCAGTTCACGAAAACGGAACTGTTGTTGTAATTAACGGCCCAAGATTTTCAACAAAAGCAGAATCAAAATTCTTTACAAATCAAGGCTGGGAAGTTATCAATATGACTGCATTCCCGGAAGCATACCTTGTTAAAGAAATGGATATGTGTCCGTTGAATATCTCTCTAATTACTGACTATGATGCAGGTTTGGTCGGTGATGTTCCGCCTGTTTCTCACCACGAAGTAATTGAGGTATTCAATTCTAACGTTGCACATTTGAAAGAATTGCTCTTCAAGATGATTGAAAATATTCCTGCATCAAGAGAAAATTGTTCTTGTGCAAACACTAAAAAGTCTTCTCAATTATAGAAATAAGGTGGCAAAATGATTGATAATTTGATTTTTGTAGTAAATAACTTTTTTCAAATATATTTTTGGCTTATACTTGTGCGTTGCTTGTTGAGCTTTGTTCGCACTATTGACTGGTATAAGCAGCCGTTTGCAGCGATAAGAGATGTTACAGATTTGTATTTGAATTTGTTTAGAAGAATTGTGCCACCATTCGGCGGATTGGATTTTTCACCGATAATTGCGGTTATAGCATTACAAATTTTGAACTATGTAATCATTTTTGCTCTTTTGGCATTAAAATAATATTGAAAATCATTTTAAAAATAAAAGCCTTGCACATATTGAGTGTGGGGCTTTTTAAAATATTTGGCTGTTTTGCGATTTTTGAAAAATCTCGATTGCACGTTGAATTTTCTCTCTATCGGGAGTTTTAGGATTTTTAACTTTCTCTTGCAAGTTTTCAAGAAATGGTTGTAAATCTTTTTCTGCGTTTCTGTGCATAAGCTTTTTAAAATAACGTAATGTCACTTTATCATTAATAAAATTTGGAAATTTGGCACAACCGCCAATATCATACAATTTACCGTTAATTTTTTCATTCGTGATGTCGGTGTAAAATATTTTAAACAAATTTTCAAAATCCACAGGGGCTGTCGTCGGGTGAATATTTTTGTCTGCAAATTCGGTTAATGAATATCCGTTTTCAACATCTGAAATATAATGCCTTGTAAATTGAGTTTTGTCCATTTTATGCCCGATTGCATTTTTTAAAAAAGTCCAAACATTGGCTTCTGCATAGGAGCCTTGGTTACGTTTTAAAGCTGGAACCGAGCATGATATATGATGAAAAACTTTCAACGCTTTGTCATGCATTATTTTTCCGTTTTTGTCAGTCATTGAAAACTTGAAAGTGTTTCCCCAACAGCCTTTTCCAACATAAGACAATTTTGCTTTCACACCTTTTGGCACAACACCTTTCATTGCTTTATTCATTAAATTTGAAATATCTTTTTCAATAAGTTTTAAATCTTGCGGTTCAAGATCTTCAAATCCGTACTGGATAATATTATTTTCTTTGCATTGTTTGTAAAGTGCACGAATATATTTTGTTGTATTTGCAAGGCTTTTTTGAAATTCTTTAATCTTAGCTCCACGTTCAGATTTGTCGAAAAGATTTATAATTTCATTTGGCAGATTTCCTAGTAGTTTATTCTTTGCATTTGGAACAAATGAGTCGTATGTTCTGTAATTATAATCTCGTTTAAACAAACGTTTTAGCCTACTTGGATAACATTTTTCGTAACTTACACTTGAAATTTTATTTAACATATTTGAGATAAAGTTCGTAAAGAATAGAATTTGCTTTAATGATTATTTACTTGTAAAAAATGTTTACTTAATATATAATTCACTTATGAAAATAGTGATTTACGGTGCGACAGAAATTGGTTGCTTGTTAGCGACTGAGTTTTTTGAAGACCACGACATAACAATTATTGATAAAGAAGAAAATAGAAGTGATGAATTTAACAAATTAGACATAAGCTTTGTCCAAGGAAACGCTTCTAATATAGATGTTTTAAAAACTGCTGATATAAAAAATGCAGACATTTTCATCGCTTGTACAACAATTGACGAAGCAAATATTGTGGCTTGTCTTTCTGCTAAAAAGTTTGGCGGAGTTAGGACGATTTGTTTTGTAAGTCGTGAAGAATACAAAAAGACATTGAATTTTGAAAAAAATAGCGATAATTTTACAGACTTTTTCATTGATTACATTATTTGGCCGGAAGAATTGTTAACGCAAGATATTTTCAGAATTGTTACTGTTGCGCAAGCGCTTGATGTTGAAAACTTTGCGGACGGTCGTGCAAGACTTTTGGAATATAAAGTGAAAGAAAACCTTCCGATTGTAGGGAAAAAAGTTAAAGATTGCGGATTTACCCAAAACACTTTGATGGTGGGCTTAACACGTGATAGCAAATTATTTATTCCGAATGGTGAAACCGAGATTAAAGAAGATGACAAACTGATATTTATGGGAACATCTCATTCTTTGGATATCTTAGCGGGAACTTTTTTTCATGAAAAAGAAATTGTTAAATCTGCCTCAATTATTGGCGGCGGAAATGTTGGCTTAATGTTGGCAAAATCGTTAGAAAAGCTTAAAATTAAAACCAAAATCATTGAAAAGAATTACGAACGTTGTCAATTTTTGGCAGAAGAATTGTCAAATACACTTGTAATTAATGGAGATGGAACGAATTTAAAACTCCTTGATGAAGAAGAAATTGGAAGTGCTGATGTCGTGATTAGCGTTACAAATAATGACGAAAGAAACCTTCTTTGTTCGCTTTTGGCTAAGCAGTTAGGCGTAAAACGTGTTATTGCAAGAGTCGCAAAGGTTTTAAACATTCCTCTTTTTGAAAAAGTCGGGATTGATATTGCTGTTTCCCCGAAAAGTTCTGCGATTAATGAAGTTAAAAATGATTTACAGGAAAATAATGTTGACATTCTTGCAACAGTTGAACAAGGGCAAGGCGAAGTGCTTGAAATCAACGTTGTACCGGACTTTCATGGCAAAAGAATTATGGATATCAAATTCCCTGCTCGTGCGATTATTGGAGTGATTATTCGAAGAAATAATATTATTATTCCAAAAGGTGACACAGTTATTAATACCGGAGATATTTTGATAATATTTACGACATCAGAAAATGCGGAAGAAATTAAGGAATTCTTTAAGGTAAAGTAATATGAGATTGAATTATGTTGCAAATGCGTTGAGCGAAACAATGAGATATACAGGATTTGTAATACTTGTACCAGTGCTAGTTGCATTATATTACCACGATTTCAATTCCATTTTACCTTTTGTAACAGCAAGTTTAGTCGCTATTTTGAGCAGTTGGGTTTTGAAACGAATAGTGCCAAACGCCAAAAATCTTGAAAATTTAAATGATATTAAAAAAGATGAAGCTCTTTTTATTGTAGCTTTTTCTTGGATAATTTTCGCTCTGATTGCGGCAATCCCTTATTTGTTTTACGGACTTTCGCCATTAAACTCTTTATTTGAGGCAGTTTCCGGAATTACAACCACCGGAGCAACAATTTTGACTAATTTTGATTACCCGAAAGCTTTTTTCTTTTGGCGTGCTTTTTCTCAATGGTTAGGCGGTTTGGGAATTATAGTCTTGTTTATTGCAATTTTGCCTCAGTTTGCAGTTGCCGGACGTCAAATGTTTTTTGCAGAAGCTCCCGGACCTACGGAAGATAAATTTACTCCGAGAATTCGTAACACCGCATCTGCATTATGGAGAATTTATTTAGGTCTTACAATTTTGGAAATCGTGTTATTATATTTGGCTAAAATGCCTTTGTTTGATGCAGTTTGTAACTCTTTATCAACACTTTCCGCTGCCGGATTTTCTCCTAACCCTGAAAGCATTATGGGATATCATTCAGTGCCAATTACGTGGATTGTTTTGGTTTTTATGTTTTTTGCAGGAGCAAGTTTCAACTTGCAATACAAGGTTATTTCTCAAAAAAAACCTATGCTTTTGTTTAAAAATGAAGAATTTAGATTGTATACAATTTTGGTTCTTTTAATGACAGGTTTTATCACAGTGTCACTTTGTTTAAACAACGGTTTTGGAATATTTAAAAATTTTACAGATGCATTGTTTCAAGTGGTAAGTCTTGTAACATCAACAGGAAGTGCCAGTGCTGACTTTATTCAATGGAACTATACTTCAAAAGCATTTCTATTTGTTGTAATGTTTATGGGCTCTTGTGCAAGTTCGGCCGGTGGCGGTATCAAAATGGCAAGATGGCTCGTTGTTTTTAAAACAATGAAGAGTGAGATAACAAGAATATTACACCCGAATGCCATAATAAATATCAAAGTAGACGGAAAGACTGTTCAACCCGAAGTTGCACGACAAATTATTGTGTTTGTGTTTTTCTATTTTTTAATTTTTGCCGGAATCGGAGTTTTGTTATCCATTTTTGAAGGCGATACTGTTCTTGGTCTAACAGGAGCGATTAGTGCACTTGGCAATATCGGGCCGTCTTTGGCCCCATCATTAGGACCAATGGGTAGTTTTGACGGTTTAGAAGCAGCTTCAAAAGGTATTATGATTGTTGGAATGCTAGTTGGACGTTTGGAAATAATTCCGTTTTTGGTAATGTTCCAAAAAGATTTTTGGCGCGCTTAACCTTTTAAATCATTGTCAAATTAAGATTTGTAAAAAGAATTTACTTCTTACGAATGATTAAAGTGAACAAAAATTATGTTTAAATCGTTCCTATATTGTAACGAGGATAAACGAATTTGAAATTAAAAAAAAGCTTTATAACTTTAATTATTGCATTTACCCTTTCAATCAATTCTGTACTTGCGATAGAAGAGATTGCGAGCGTTGAAAAGAACGCTGTATTAAATATAAAGGATTGTGTTGGGATAGCTTTACAAAACAGTCCGAAAGTCAAAAAAGCTCGATATAATTACGGAATTGCAAAAGGAAATGTCGGAATTGCGAAATCCGGATATTTTCCAACTTTGGGCGTTGGAACAGGTTATAATTTAACCGAAAACCGCACAAACAGAGCAAATACCAGCAACAACATATATTCAGCAGAAGCCAATATTAATCAACTCTTATTCAACTTTGGCAAAATTAATGCAAACATTAAAATGTATAATTTTAGCAAAGATGCAGCTCTTTATGAATTCGAAAATACTGTTCTTGATACAATTTTTGGCGTAAAAACCAATTATTATGGCGTTCTTGCAGCAAAGGCGACAATGGAAGTAAATCGTGCAAACGTCCAGATTAACGAACGAAATTACCAAAGAACAAAAGCATATTTTAAAGAAGGAATAAAATCCAAAATTGACTTAGTAAATGCAGAAGTCTATTTGTCAGATTCAAAAGTTACGCTTGTTGAATCTGAAAAGGCTTATCAAAACGCTATTGTAAAACTAAACAACTCAATGTATATAGCTTTTGCTCCGGAATATGAAATTGAAAATACAGAAACATTTAATTTCCAAAACAATTCTGCATCTGTAAATCTAGAAAAAATTGATGAAAAGAAGGATTTGAGTACTCCACCAAAAGATGTCAGCAATGCGTTTTTGACATCTCAGGTTGAAAAAATTAATGTGCTTGATAACTATAAATTTAAACCATTTCCATATTCATTCGAAGAATCAGTAAATTTGGCATACAAAAATCGTCCTGACTTAAAAGCCTATAATTCCAGCTTGAATGCGATGAAAGAAGCTTTAAAGTATACAAAACGAGAATATTTACCTGAAATCTCGGCATCAGCCGGATACGGATATCGCGACAAGTATAACGCAAGCTCGTTTAATGTTGGTGTAAATTTATCGAGTTCTGTGAATATAAAAGGACAAAAACACAAAATTGATAATGCTAAAATTCAAGTTCAACTTGCAGAAAATGAGATTGACCAAGCAAAACAAGATATTTATTTTGAAGTTCAAAATTTATACATAAATATGGCACAATTGGAAAAACAAATTCCACTGCTTGCCGTAAAAGTTAAACAAACTCTCGAAAACTTTGAACTTGCAGATGGGCGTTATGCTGTTGGTTTAGGCGATTATATTCAATTACAAGATGCGAAAGTAAACTACAATAATGCACAAGTTTCTTATGTACAAACCGTTTATAATTATAATGTAGCAAGAGCAAATTTGGAAAAAGCGATTGCTCTTCAACAAGATGTAACAACGACAATTGAGGATAAAAAATGATAAGTTTTGAAAAATTCAAAAAAATTCAAATAAAGAAAAGGTATATTGCGACTGCATTGATTGTCGCGGCGGTTGTGACAGTTGGCGTAACCGGAATTACAGCGAGCAAACAAGTGAAATACGATACAAAAGATATTGAGCGTTGTACGATTACTCAGGTTGTTGAAGCATCTGGCACAATCAATCCTGTAAACACTGTCAGTGTTGGTTCTACGGTATCAGGATTGATTAAAGAAATTTTTGTAGACTACAATGATGTTGTAAAAAAAGGACAAATATTAGCTCAAATAGACCCTGCAAATTTTATAGCACAAGTTCAACAAAATCAGGCACAGATTAACAATGCACGTGCAAACCTTCAAAAACTTCAAGCAATTGCAAATTATGATCAAAAACAATATGCCAGATACAAAAATCTTTACGCTAAAAACTTTGTCGCAAAAAGTGAGTTGGACGAAAAATTGAGTACTTATCAGTCAGATTTAGCACAAATGAATGCCGCAAGAGCTCAAATTAATCAATATCAAGCGTCTTTAAAAACAGCTCAAACAAATTTGAGTTACACAAAAATCATAGCTCCTGTTGACGGAACGGTAATTTCCAGAGAAATCGACTTGGGTTCTCCGGTTGCCGCAAGTTTTCAAGCTCCGGAATTGTTTACGATTGCACAAGATTTGACAAAAATGCAAATTGAAGTGAGTGTTTCCGAAGCCGATATCGGCAAAGTTAAGGAAGGGCAAGACGTAACTTACACACTTGACGGCTATCCTGACAGCACTTTTGAAGGCAAAGTTACTCAGGTAAGGCTTTCTCCGACGACTGTTTCAAATGTTGTTACATACACAGTAATCGTTGATGTTGATAATGAGGACTTGAAACTTAAACCAGGTATGACGGCGAATGTTTCAATTATCACAAATAAAAGTGAAAATGTTCTTTGTGTGCCCAATATGGCACTAAAATTTACACCAGATGTAAATGGTCCAAAATATAAAAATCAAGGTCTTTGGATTTTAGAAAATGGTAAGGCAAAACGTGTTGACATTGAAACAGGTGCAAGTGACGATTCTTCAACTGAGGTAATTTCAAAAGCTCTTGGCGAAGGAATGAAGGTAATAATGGGTATTCAAGGCAAATCTTCTAAAAAAGAATCAAATGGCGGTGGCCGACCTCCAATGCCTTAGCGAAAATTTCACCTTGCCCCAGAAAGTAGGTCGGGGTACCTCCCCCAACATCGTTAATTTTAAAATTAAATTAACTTTTCAGCCCAACCACAAAACAAAAGCCTAAAAATAGAAAGGATTTCATGCCATTAATCGAAGTTAAAGATGCTATAAAAATATATCAGACAGGCGAAGACAGTTTCAATGCATTAAACTATGTATCGCTATCTGTCGAAAAAGGAGAATTTGTAGCAATTATGGGAACATCAGGTTCCGGCAAGTCGACTTTTATGAATATGCTTGGAACTTTGGACAAACCCAATTCGGGAAGTTACTTCCTTGATGGAATTGATATGCTATCCCTCGACACAAATTCTCTTGCCATGGTGCGGAACGAAAAAATGGGGTTTGTTTTTCAAGGATTTAACCTGATTTCCAGAACAACAGCCCTTGAAAATGTTGAGCTCCCTATGATATATAAAGGAATTCCGGAAGAAGAAAGAGTTGAAAGAGCAAGAAAAGCTCTTGAAATTGTTGGTTTGGGTAAACGAGAAGATCACATGCCAAACCAAATGTCCGGTGGACAGCAACAAAGGGTTGCAATTGCTCGTGCGATAATCAATGATCCTCCGCTAATTCTTGCCGACGAACCGACAGGAAACCTTGATACAAAGACAAGTATTGAGGTTATGGAGTTTTTTGTGAAACTAAATAAGGATCTCGGCAAAACGATAGTTCTTGTAACTCATGAACCTGATATTGCAGAGTATTGCAAACGAGTCGTGCGGTTTAAGGACGGAAATATTATATCTGACGAAATAAATGAACATACGACGATACCGTATTAGGTGAGTGATGAATAGTGAATGGTGAGTAGTTCTTATCAGGATAAAATA
>CAKUZO010000020.1 GCA_934717895.1 uncultured Candidatus Melainabacteria bacterium
GAATAGCAAGAAAAATTAATGCTCGTTATTCGCATTATTTTTCTAAGCTTTCAGAATGACGACAGATGGCAGCTATTTCTGTTTCGGACTTAACGCCTTTCATTTCCGATACGAACTTATCGTCCTATCGACCTAGCGTCTTTCATTCCCGATACGAACTGTTCTCTTTTTATTATTCACCATTCATTTACATTTCGAATTTTTAATCGTATAATTTTGGTATGAGCAGGAATTTAAAAATATTAATAACTCTGTTTTCATTATCGACTTTTTATGGTGCCTATTACTGGGGAATTCCTGCTGTTGTAGATTTGCCGAGCAAAAAAGATTTTATTGAACAAAAAGTTTTTGAACAAACAGGATATCGTATTGATGTCGAAAATCCAACCTTAAAAATGGGTTTAATTCCATCTGTTCAGGTTTTTGCAAAAGAGTTTTCTATCCTTAACTCAGATGGGACAAAAGCTTTGACGGTTCAAAATCCTTATATCAATATCCGAATTCTTCCGCTTGTCTTGAAGCACCTAGATATTCATCAATTTTCATCAGATAATATTGAAGCAAATCTGGTGTTTGACAAGGATTATAAACTTAAACTCGGGCAGTATCTATTAGAACAACCACCACAAAAACTTCCTCTAAACTTAAAACATGCAAATGTTCAAGTTTTGGGATATCAAATAAATTTAGATGATAGAGTTCAGGCTAAAAAAATAGGACTTACCGGTGATTTTTTAACGATAAATAACTTTGAAGCTGATAAGCATATTGATTTTTCAACAAATGCAAAACTTCAAGCTGGCTCTAAAAAATCCGCTTTAAGCTTTAATATAGACTTAAATCTTCCTGCAAAAGAAATAAAGGAAGATCAGTTTGAGTTAAACGGGCACATTGTAAATCTTGACTTATCAGACTTTTCAATTTATGCAAAAGCCTTATCCAAAGGGAAGATAAAAGCTCTTTCCGGAGTAATTAATTTTACGGCGAATACATTTAAGACGATAGATAATCATAAGCGTACAAAAACGAATTTACACATTAACAATCTTGAAATTCTTTCTGATGATAACGCAAAATCGATGCGTCATAAGGGACTTTTTTCGTTTAATACTGATATAAAAACTATAAAAAACGGGATTTCAATAAATGAAATCAGAGCAAAAGGCAATGGAATAAGTGCTTACGGTTTTGGTAAAGTTAATAAAACAAATTCTAAAATGCCAAATTTAGACTTAAAACTCACCATAAACAAATCCAATGCTAAGGATATTATTTCTTTATTACCGGGTGAAGAAAGCCTTTGCCCTGATATTAACCTTTATTTATTAAAAAAGACTGTTTTTGAGGGAAAAGTTGCGGGCAATTTGGAAATAAAAGGAAAGGCTGATACTCCGGATATTAGAGGGAATATTCTTGTTTACAACGCTTATATGGTTCGTCCTATTCCGAATTCTGATAAGGCAACGATTAAACTTTCTTTCTTGGGCGACAAACTTAACCTTGATGTGAAAGTTCCGACAAGTTCCGATCAGACCGTTTACGTAAAAGGCCCAATCAATCTTTATAACGACAAATCTGCTGATTTAAAAATTACAAGTACAGATAATGTTGATTTAAAAACCGCACAAATTGTACTTAATCCGCTACATGAAATCCTGCACTTTGAACTTGGTCCTGTTCCGATTATGGATATTAAAGGAAAAGGCGGAATTGATTTACGCATTATTGGAACTCGTCTAAACCCGCACGGTTGGGGACAATTTCATTTTAAAGACGCAACCGTATCTTTTTTAGATATTCATAACCTGGAAATTAACAACGCATCAGGTACGCTTGATTTTGATAACCAAAATACTATTTTTCAATCAAAGACAGCAAACCTTAGTGGCAAGCCGATTTCTGTTAAAGGGACTTGTTCTCTTTTAGGGGTGCTTAATTTTGACGTTTTGACGAAAGAGCAAGATATTGGGAAACTCTTGAATACCGTAAAAACATCTCCTATGCTTGTTGATATCCAAAAACTTGTCGAACCGATTGAAAAAGCGAACGGACTTGCAAATATTTCAATTAATTTGACAGGTAAAGTCAAAGATACGAATGATATCGTTTTCAACAAAAACCTTTTTGCAAAAGGTCAAATTGAACTGCTTTCTGACTCAATTAAGTTGAAAGGAGCACCGGTTGCGATTTCTAAGGTTACAGGAAAGTTGAATTTCAATAACCTTGATGCTGATTTCAATTTGGCATCAAATCTAAATAACTCTCAAATTTTGACAGAAGGAAAAATTAAAAATAACATCTGTAATGCTAAAATTATAAGTCACAGATTTAACCTAAAAGACGCCCTCTCGACACTTCCAAATAATGTAAAACTCCCTTACAAAAACGATATCGGGACGATTACAACAAGTTTTGTCGGAAAATACAACGGCGATATTCAAAATATCGACTACAATAATATTTATCTTAAAGGGAATATTTATTCTAACAGAGGAGCAAAAAGTGCAATTCTAGTAGATAACAGCTCGTTTGAACTCAAAAATTCAACATTTAAACTTCCACTTTTGCAAGGCTCTTTCAGAAAAAGTCCTTATCATATTTCGCTTCACGTGACAGATATGTTTAGCCCTAAAAGGGTTGTAAATGGGGAGTTAAAAGTAAAATCTCTTAATCTGAATATGATTAACGACAATGCACTTCAACTTATCCTGCCGCCAAAAATTGCAAAAGAGTTGAAGAATATTGATTTTACGAATGGAAATATAAATCTCTCCGCTAAAATTCGTAACAATAATGTTAATGCGTTCACTGTACTGGATAAGGTTAGTTTTATATACAAACCTAAACAGCTATTGACAACAATTAGCAGTGGAAATATTTTGCTTAAAAACAATACGCTAAATTTAAACAAAATTAATGCTACATTAGGTAAAATGCCTTTGTTTATTAATGGAAAAGTCTATAATGTTCAAAATAATCCAAATTTGAATTTGTACATAAATGCAAAACCGACGCAGGAATTTTTCGATCAATTTTTCAACCACAATTCGCTTTATCCGATAAAACTCAAAGGTGATGCGATTTTGACAGCAAAAACAAACGGAACTTTAAACAATATCAACACAAAATCAACCATTAAATTAGAAGAAAATTCAAGCCTTTATTATATGGGAGCTTCTATCGGTGATGTTGAAAACCCTGTTCTTATAACATTAGACAACACATATTCGCCAAACAAAATCAGATTAAACAATTTGCAATACGACAAAATTGTTACCTCACAAAACAACAAACCGTACGCAATTCCACAACTTAATGCATCTGGAACAGTTCATTTATTAGCAAACAATGAAGTTGGATTTAATAATTTTAAAATCAAAACACAAGCTCCGACCGATGCAAAAATCTTCAACATAATTTTCAGAAAACCATTTATGAAACAAGGTGTATTTACATCTGATCTGGTTTTAAACGGCACTTCTCTTAACCCGAAAATCAAAGGAAAACTTGATGTTACAAGCATAGACATTCCTTTTGTAGATTCTACAATTCGTGATGTAAATCTTGATTTCAAGAATGACAAAATCTTTTTGACAACACGTGGAACTATTTTAACAAATGACGTGAAGTTCTATGCAATCTTGAAAAACAAGTTGACACCACCTTATATTATAGAAAATGCAACCTTGAAACTTCCGGATCTCAATGTCAATAAAATCACTGACATGTTGGTTGATATAGAGGCAGAAGCAATTAGGAACAATCCTCATACTGTGACGAGCGGGCAAAATGTTGATGTTTCACAGCTTATTATCCAAAAAGCAAACATTGAAGCCAACAAAATCAAAGTAAGAAACATCAATGCAAATAACTTCAAAACAAACTTGACGCTTAATAAACACGGAGTTTTGGACATAAATAATTTTAAATTTGATATTGCGCAAGGTACTGTAAACGGAAGATTTACGCATAATTTACACAATCATAAAACAAATCTGAATATTGATTTAGACAAAGCAAATGCTCTAATTATGTCAGAGGCTTTGTTTGACTTGAAAGGACAAGTTTATGGGCTTGTAAACGGTAATTTTGACCTTGCATGTTCTGGGGATTCGCAAGAAAGTTGTTTTAAGACTCTTTCCGGCGATGGTTCATTTAAGATTGCAGATGGAAGAATGCCAAAACTCGGTTCTTTGGAATACCTTTTGAAAGCCGGAAACTTATTCAAAGGGGGCTTTACAGGTCTTTCTATAAATAGTTTGATAGACCTTGTAACACCTTTGAAAACAGGAAATTTTGAAAGTATTTCCGGAACAATTCACCTTACAAATGGAATTGCTGATGAAATCAATGTATATTCAAAAGGTAACGACCTTAATATGTATATGACAGGTTCTTACAATCTATCAACATCTGTTGCTGATATGGGAATTTACGGAAGTCTTTCAAAAAATATTACAACCGTTTTTGGTAAAATCAAAAATGCGTCACTTAACACATTGTTCAATACGATTCCTGGTATTAACGATTCAACAGAAAAACTTCTTTTACAGGAAGATATTGCAAAAATTCCGAATATCAAAGACGCAACGGATATTTATAGAATTTTCTTTGTAGATATTAACGGTGACATCAACGGCGAAAACTATGTAAAAAGCTTTAAATGGGTAAAATAAGAATATAATAAATAAATTTTCGAAGCTTTCAAAATTTATTATTAAAAAGTTCCCGCTGTCCGAGTAGGATATCTCATTTATATTCCCTCTTGCAAAAGTTATAAAAAATGCTACAATAACTTGTGTAAGAGAGAGGATTTTTTATGACTTTAACAGATTTAAGAAAAGAACACGAACTTATAGATTTATTTTGTAATTTGGCGGAAGTTCCGTCTCCTTCTTTGCACGAAGAAAAAGTTGCGCAATGGATTAAAGACTATTGTGACAAAAACGGTATAAACTGCAAATTTGATGATTTTAATAATGTAGTAATTTCAATTCCGGCAACAGATTTAAGCAAAGAACCTCTGATGCTTTCTGCTCACATGGACGTTATCGGTGATGATAGTCCCGTAAAAACATATCTTGACGATGTCGGAAATATTCACGCTGAGGGAAGAACACTCGGTGGAGATGACAAAGCCGGAGTTGCAAATGCGCTACTTTTTGCAAAAGAACTGGCTCACAATGATATGAAACACGGTGGTTTGGAAGTTATGTTCACCCGCGATGAGGAAAACGGTCTTTCTGGAATTCGCAACGCAAACTTGAAAGATTTTAAATCAAAATATGTTCTTGTTTTAGATAGCGATACGCTTGGACAGTGCGAGATTTCAGGTGCAAGTTATACTTTGGCAAAAATCAAAGTTCACAGTTTTAAAGGTGGGCACTCAGGTATTGATATCGGTGACAAAAAGCGTGCAAATGCCGCAAAACTTATTGCCGACTTGGTTTCTGCAATGCCACAAGGTGTTTTTTATGAAGAAGATGGACAAGTTGTAACTTCTTGTAACTTAGGTGGTATTTCAGCTGGGAATATTAACGTTACAAATATTATAAATACTGACGCTTTGGCAAATTATTCTATTAGAAGCTCAAGCCGTAAAAAAGAAGAAGAATTAAAGAACAAAATGACTTTGACGGTTGATGAATTTAATATTAAAAACAAAGAAATCGGAGAAGCTAAAATTGAGTTTGAAGAACATCTGCCGCCTTTTGAAAAAGTTGATGACGATTATATTCCAACAATCTTCACGAAATCAGCAAACAAGGTTGGTGTAACTCCTGAAGTTACGTCCTTCCATGCCGGTGCTGAAACCCATATTTACGCAAATGAAACAAATGCCAATGATGATAAATTCGTTCCATATTTGCTTGGACTTGCAACTGTTTGCAACATGCATTCTCCAAATGAATATTTAGAGTATAAATCAATTCTAAAAGGGCACGAGTTATTAATTGAATTATTTAAAGAATTCAATGCATAAGTCATTGTGTAACTGACTTGAAATTTATTTTATAAAATATTCCCTTATCTTGTTTGTGATGAGGGAATATTTTTTGCCATAATGTATACATCAATAAAGTGTTCTATTAATGCTTTTATTTACATATATTTATTTATTAAAGAACACTTTTTTCGCATTCTGTGTTGTTATTGTATCAATTTCTTCAAAAGAAGTATTGCGCAATTTAGCGATTTCTTCCGCAACATATTTTACATAAGCAGGCTGATTTGTCGTTCCCCTAAAAGGTACAGGAGTTAAATATGGCGCATCTGTTTCCAAAAGCAATCTATCGAGCGGAACCTCTTTGGCAACTTCTTTCATTTTTATTGCATTTTTAAATGTTACAACACCGCCAAGCCCAATATACCAACCTTCTTTGACACATTCTCGCATAAATTCTACGCTGCCGGAAAAACAATGCATTACAATTTTCGACGACTTATTGTACGTTTTCAGAATGTCAAATGTGTCTTTATGTGCATCTCTATCATGGATAGAAATCGGAAAATCAAACTCATTAGCAAGCTTGACTTGTTTTATAAAAACTTCTTTTTGCAAATCGTTAAAACTTTTATCCCAATAATAATCTAATCCGATCTCTCCAATTCCTAAAATTTTAGGGTTTTTAGAATATTCTCTGATTTTATTCGTCAAATCATCAGTCCACCCCTTGACCTCAGATGGGTGTACCCCAAGCAATCCATAGACATTATCATATTTGTTTACCAAATCCATAACAATTTCGATATCTGATGGGTATGCAGCAGGAACAATTACCTTTTCAACCCCGTTTGATTTTGCTTTTTCTAAAATTTCTTCGATTGAAATTTCTTCAATCATATTTATATGTGTATGTGTATCAATCATAAGAAGATTTTAACTTTAAACCGACAAAAAGTAAAGTTAATATAATTATAGATTGTTCTTAATAAATATTAACAAACCACTTGAAATAAAAAAATTTTGCGATAAAACATAAGTGTAAAAAATACAATTAATACAGAATGCGTATTAAAGATGACATTTATCCAGACAACAAACAAAATAGCAACGGAAGTTACAGAAAACACAAAACAAACATTTATCCAAAAGATTTGCAACAAATTAGGTGAAAACAACAAACCAATTTACACAGTAATGGCAATCGCTTGCGGTAAGGGAACAGTAAGACCGATTTTAAGTATTACCGATAAAAAAGAAAAACCTGATGCAAGAAAATATGCTGCGCTCAGAGAATTAATGACTGAATTTATCGGTGTTCCGACAACTTTATGTGCAGGACTTGCAGCAGAAAGCCTGACCGGAATGATTGCCAAAAAAGGTTCAGTTGCATACAAAAACACAAAAGCTACGCTTTCATTACTTGGAATTTGTATTGCAGCAGGATATTTGGTTCCTCAATTTTGTAATATGTTTATGCCACCCGTTATGAAAAAATTGATGCCAAATTATGATCCGAATGCCGGTTCGGCATCTTCTTCCAGCCCAAACAAAAAATTTGAAGCACCAAAACTTGTTACTTCACAATCTTTTGGTGCAGTAAAACAATTACCTCAAAATAGTATAACAAGAATGAACCTGTATCCAAAGAATACATTTTATCATTCAGGAATGAAGGTGTAAGATGAAAGTTACCCCTGTTCAAGAAAATTTAATAAGACTAAGGAAAGTTTTAGCAAACCCGAAAGTTGCTTCTTTTGCGCAAAATACAGTTTGTGCGATAGCAGTTGAAACAACATTAAAAGCAACCGGCAGACCTGCATTTATCTATTATGACAAACATGCCAACGAGCAATCTAAAAAATACGCTGCAACAAAAGAACTTTTGTACCAAACTTTCTGTTTGGGATTGTTTTTAGGATTTATAAAACCGGTTAAAGCCAAGGTTTACACCGCAATGAGCAAATGGCAAGCTGCAAAATCCCCTGAAAACAAACGAAAAATTGATTTATATGATTCGTTCCAAGCTAAAATTAACAATGCAGCAACAAAAACAGAAAAAGATGCTCTTGAAAGAAAATTTACTCACTTGTTACACACCAATAAAGATTACAGATTTGGTAAAGGGTTAAAGGAATTAAGTTCTATTGCTTCAACTGTATTTATTTTGGCACTGTGTGCTCCAATTCTTTCTCAAATAATTCTTCACCCTGTAATGAACTTAATTTTTGGGAAGAAAAATAAGAAGCCTACACAAATAACAAGTTCTACTGCCCAGACAAAATAAAAATGTTTTTGAAAAACGAAACGCTTAATAAAAATGATAAATTCGCTAAAACATATAATTGCAAACTGTGACGGCAGCAATAATCCCGATTATGTCTGCTAAAATTCCGACAAGAAGTGCGTATCTGAGTTTTGTGATTTTTACGGAACCAAAATAAACAGCCAAAACGTAAAAAGTAGTTTCGCTGGATCCAACCATTACAGCGGCAAGTTTTGTGGCATAAGAGTCCGGACCAAGGTGGTTTGCGATGTCAGAAAAAATTCCAAGAGCCCCAGAGCCTGACAAAGAACGTACAAGCATTATCGGAATTGTGTCTGCCGGAACATTGAATTTTGCAAGAAGCGGTGCACAAACAACTCCGATTTGTTCAATTATTCCCGAAGCGCGAAACATTGATATTGCAACGATTATGGCGACTAAATATGGAATTATTGTTACAGATACTTTAAAACCGTCTTTTGCACCTTCTGTGAATGTTTCGTATAGCGGAACTTTTTTAAACAAGCCCATTGTGAGAATTAAAACTATTATTGCAGGAAGTGTCCAGAGGGAAATTATGTTCATTAATGTTTGAAACATTATTCGTCCTCCTTATCAATCTTGCTGTCTGAGGTCTCAACGGGAGTTGCAACTTGTTTTGTCCAAATTTTTTCAAAGAATTTTGCCATTAGAATTGCACTAACAAAGGCAATTCCTGTCACAAGAAGAGTCGGGGCAATAATTTCTGTCGGATTTTTGTAGCCAATTCCGATTAAAACAGCGATTACTGTTGCCGGAACAAGCTGAAAGCCGGCAGTATTCATTGCCAAAAACATACACATTGCATTTGAGGCAGAAGATTTATCTATATTTTGTTTTTGTAGTTCTTCCATAGCTTTTAGGCCAATTGGTGTCGCCGCATTTGAGAGCCCGAAAGCGTTTGCAGAAACACTCATTGCAATGTCGCCGATGGCTGGTGAGTCTTCCGGTATTTCGTTAAATAATCTCTTGGTAATAGGTTTGATGATTTTTGCAATAATTTTTACAAGCCCGCATTGCTCAGCAATTTTCATCATTCCGAGCCAAAAAGCCATAATTCCGATGAGAGAAAACGCAACTTTTACGGACAATTCAGCCCCTGTTAAAATTGAATTAACAACATCTGAAAGTTTGCCGTTGAGTGCACCTGCGATTATCGAAACTACTATCAAAAAATAGAAAATATAATTCATGGTTAAATTATAACATGTAAATTAAATTCAACGAAATATGTTTATAAATTTTATTTTTTATTTTTTTGTGATATTTTAGAAATATACGAAAAATAAGAAGGATTTTTATATGACAACTACTAAGATTGAAGATTTACCTACGGTTTACGACCCCAAAGAAACAGAAGACAGTATTTATAAATTTTGGGAAGATGGAGAATATTTTAAGGCTGATGCAAAAAGCGACAAACCGCCTTATTCTATCGTAATTCCGCCTCCAAACGTTACAGGAGTTTTGCACATGGGGCACGCTTTGGACGAAACTTTGCAAGATATTTTGGTTCGTTACCACAGAATGGCAGGATATGAAACTCTTTGGGTTCCGGGAACTGACCACGCAGGTTTGGCAACTCAAAATGTTGTTGAAAGACAACTCGCAAAAGAAGGTTTGACTCGTTATGATTTGGGTAGAGAAAAGTTTGTTGAAAGAACTTGGGAATGGACAAATCAGCACAAGAGTGCAATCTTAGACCAGTGCAAGCGTTTGGGTGCTTCTTTTGACCGTTCAAGAGAAAGATTTACTTTTGACAAAGGTTGTTCTGATGCGGTTAAAGAAGTATTTGTAAGACTTTATGAAAAAGGCTTGATTTACAAAGGCAAGTATATTGTAAACTGGTGTCCTCGTTGTAACAGTGCGATTTCTGACGTTGAAACAGAATATGCAACTGAACAAGGGCACATGTGGGAAATTTCTTACCCTGTAAAAGGTGAAAGTGGAGCTATTATTGTTGCAACAACTCGTCCTGAAACAATGTTCGGCGATGTTGCGATTGCTGTTCACCCGGACGATCATAAATATTCTGAATTAATCGGAAAAACTGTTATTATTCCGCTTTCAGGTAGAGAAATTCCGATTATTGCCGATGAATATGTTGACAAAAACTTTGGAACAGGGGCTGTTAAGATCACTCCTGCACACGATCCGAACGACTTTGAAGTTGGAAAACGTCATAACTTAAATCCAATTTGGGTTATTAATAATGACGGTACAATGAAGGCTTGTGGAGAAGTTCCACAAGATCTTCACGGCTTAGACAGATACGAAGCCAGAGAAAAAGTTGTTGGAATGCTTTCTTATAACAATTTCTTGCTAAGAACTCGTGATCACGAGCACAATGTAGGTAAATGTCAACGTTGCGGCACAACAATTGAACCGCTTCTTTCAGAACAATGGTTTGTAAAAATGGAGCCTTTGGCAAAAGAAGCAATTGCAGCCGTAAAAGATGGTAGAATTAAGTTTGTACCTGAAAGATGGGAAAAGAATTATTTGGGCTGGATGGAAAACATTCGTGACTGGTGTATTTCTCGTCAAATCTGGTGGGGACACCAAATTCCGGCTTATTACCACAAAGTTACAGGTGAAATGGTTGTAGCAAAAGAAAATCCGGATCCTGAAAATTACGTACAAGATACAGATTGCCTTGATACGTGGTTCTCATCAGGGTTGTGGCCTTTCTCTACAATGGGTTGGCCAAATACCGAAAGTGAAGATTTCAAGAAATTCTACCCAACAACAACTCTTGTAACAGGTTTTGATATTATTTTCTTCTGGGTTGCAAGAATGATTACTATGGGCTTGGAGTTCACGAAAAAAGCTCCTTTTTCAACAGTTTATATTCACGGTCTTATTCGTGATGAAAAAGGTCAAAAGATGTCAAAATCTAAGGGCAACACAATTGATCCGGTTAAAATTATTGACAAATACGGTTGTGACGCTTTGAGATTTACAATGACTTCACTTTGTACTTATGGCGGTCAAGATATCAAGATGAGCGAAGAGAGATTTGAATATGGAAGAAACTTCGCAAACAAAATCTGGAATGCTTCAAGATTTGTATTGATGAACCTTGATGGTGTAGATGATAAGGATATTGATTATTCAAATTTGACAATTGCTGACAAGTGGATTTTGGATAAATTGAATAAAACAGCCAAAGAAGTTAATGAAAATATTAAAGAATTCAGAATTGGTGAAGTTGCTCACGTTCTTTATGATTTCTTCTGGAATTCATATTGCGATTGGTATGTTGAAATCGCTAAAATTCAACTTCAAGACGCTGAACTTAGAGCAAACACTCAAAGAGTTTTGAGATACGTTCTTGATATGTCTTTGAGAATGCTTCACCCTGTAATGCCTCATATTACAGAACGTGTATGGCAGTTGATTTCAAAACCTTCTAAACAGTTGGGTGATGACGAAATGAAGTCAGCGATTGTTGTTTCTAACTTCCCTATATTTAGAGAAGAATTGGACTTCCCGAAAGAAGCTCAGGAAATGGAATTGGTGTTTGAAACAATTACTTCTTTGAGAAATGTTCGACAAAGTTTTAATATTTCACCTTCAATTAAATGTGATATTGAAATTAGGGCAGATAAAGACGAAAAGCCAATTTTTGAAGAGATTGAAGCTTATATTAAGCGTTTAGCAAGGGTTGAAAATATTTCTTATGCAGAGATGAGTGCTCCTGTACCACCAAAGAGTGCAACAGCCGTTGTATCTGCATCAAAAATTATTTTGCCGTTGGCTGATTTAATTGATCTTGATGCTGAAATTGCTCGTCAACAAAAGAAATTGGATAAATTAACTAATGAAAAGAAATCGCTTTCAGGAAGAATTAATAATCCGAAATTTGTTGCAAATGCTCCAAAAGAATTGATTGAGCAAACAAAATCAAGAATTGAAGAAATTGAGGTTCAAGAAAAAACAATTTCTGATTTGATTAAATCATTAAGGGCGTAAATCAGCTAAAATAAGTAATATACAGAATGAGGTTTGTTGTTAAACCTCATTTTGTGTTGCAAAAATGTTACGAGAATTTACAAAAAACTTTACAAATTTTTAAAATTTTGTTACAATATGAGTAAAGTTAATAGAATAGTGTCTTATGACAATGGAGTGAAAATGACATCAAGTGAGTTAGATTTTGAAGAACTATTGAAACAGTACGATTACAAGTTTCAAAAAGGTGATTTAGTTAAAGGCATCGTATGTGGTTATGACAGTCAGGGCGTAATGGTTGACATCGGCGCAAAGACAATTGCGGTTGTCCCAACACGTGAAGCTGTTGACAAAGATGAAAATGTGGAAAAGAAATTCGAAAAAGGTAAAGAATACGAATTTTTGATTATAAGAGAAGAAGATGAAGATGGCAAATTCTTGTTGTCTAAGAAAAAAGTTGATCTAGCATATGCTTGGAAAGAACTTGAAAAAGCAAAAGAAGCTGATGAAACAATTCTTGGTACAATTGCCGGTGTTGTTAAAGGCGGTGTACTTGTTGAAGTTTCAGGTGTTAGAGGTTTTGTTCCTTCTTCTCAATTAAGAGCTAAGGAAAATGAGTTGACTGTTGGTGAAAAATTGGAAGTTAAAATCTTAACTTTGGATCCTCAACAAAGTAACTTTATTCTTTCTAATAAAAAAGTTTACGAAGATAGTGCTGTTGAAGCGAGAAAAAATGTGTTCTCTCAAATCGAAGCAGGACAAGTTGTTAAAGGTGACGTTGTAAGAATTACAGATTTCGGTGCTTTCATTGATTTGGGCGGAATTGATGGCTTGTTGCCACTTTCTCAATTGTCTTGGAGATGGATTGATCACCCGACAGATATTTTGAATGTAGGTGATAAAATTGATGTTGAAGTTATTGCAGTCGACCATGACAAACAACGTGTATCATTGAGTTTGAAAAACCTTGAACCTGATCCGTGGGTTGAAGCTGAAAAAAATATTAAAGAAGGCGATAAAGTTGAAGGCACTATTACAAGAATTAAGCACTTTGGTGCATTTGTAGAAGTGTTCCCTGGGGTTGAAGCGTTGTTGCCGCATGCGGAAGTTGTTGAGTTGCAAAACCAAAAAGATTGCATCTTGCAAGCCGGTGACAAAATTGATACTTATATCTTGAAATTCAATCCGGCAGATAAACGTATTGCTTTGACAATCAATCCGGATAAGGTTTCTTCGGAAGAAGAATAAAAATTTTAAATTAAATCTTTTTTCATAAATCAAGCTGAGGCGAAAGCCTCTTTTTTTTTATATTAGTTAAGTATGACAGAATTTTTTGTCATACTTAACTAATAAAAGGGTTAAAAATTATTATTTATTGTATCTTGTGTTTCTTGCTTATTTTGTTTGTCTGCTTCAAAAAACTTGTTGATTGTTTTTTCATTTTTGATTGCATTCATGGTACTTTCTTGTGCGTTGTTTTTTGCACCTGTAAAATCAACATTAAAATAAGCCCAAATGCCAGCAGCAACAAGTAATAAAATAATAATCCATTTCATAGTAAAATCCTCCTCTTTTTATAACAAAATTATTCTAGTATTTTATATTTCAAAAGACATCAAATATTTAGTTGATTTTATATAGGAAAATAAAATTCAAAAAAATTCCTCTTTACAAATAGTAAAATTAAGCCCTTGTCAAGATTTATGTATTATAATGTTATGGTAGGTGTTCTTTGGCTATAATTTATTTAGAAAAAGCAGAGAACGGCATATAATTAGTATAATAAGGGATAGAACTTTGGATAATAAAAAATATTATTTTATCGCAATTGGCGGTGTTGGAATGAGTGGTTTAGCAAAATACTTGTTAGAAAACGGGTGTGATGTTTCAGGCTCTGATATTGTGGACAGTAAATATATAGACAAGTTGAGAAAACTCGGCGCTAAGGTTTATATCGGACAAAAGAAAGAAAATGTGCCGTCTGATGCAATTGTTGTAGCAAGCACTGCCATCAGAGAAAATAATCCGGAGATGGTTCGAGCAAGAGAATTGGGCTTGAAAGTTTACCACAGATCAGATATTTTAGCAGAAATTTCAAGATGGGGTAAGTTTTTCCTAGGATACTCTGGAACTCACGGAAAAACAACAACTAGCGGACTTTCATCTTATGTACTAGAAAAAGCAGGATTGAAACCTTCTTACGTTGTTGGTGGAATTATTCCGGAAATCGGCAACAATGCACATTCACAAGATGGAAAATTCTTCTGTGCCGAACTTGATGAAAGTGATGGAACTATTGTAAAATATGCTCCAAATATTTGTGTAGTCAATAATTTGGAACCTGATCACTTAGATTTTTATAAAGATGGTTTGAAATCAATTTTGGAAACTTTTGAGAAATTTATTTCAAACATGTCTGAGGAGTCAGTTGTGTTGGTAAATAAGGATTGCGAAGCTACAATGTCTTTGCATAGCCATAAGACTATGACGTTTGGGCTGTCAGATGCTGATTATACGGCTAAAAACATTGAATTTAAGGCAGATTGCACAACTTTTGATATTTATTATAAAAGCGAATTCTTGACTGATATGAAGATAATTTTGCGTGGTAAACACAATGTTTATAACGCATTATCAGTACTTGCAAGCTTACATCAGGCAGGTGTTGATATTAGTCTTGTAAAACCGCACTTTGCAACTTTCTCAGGCATGGGCAGACGTTTCCAAAAAGTTGGAGAATTTGACGGCGTGACTGTGTTTGATGACTATGCACATCACCCAACTGAGGTAAAAGCGACTCTTTCTTCTGCTGAGGGAATGACTGGAAAGCATGTAATTGCAGTATTTCAACCGCACAGATATACTCGTTTGAAAAACTTGTGGAAAGAATTTTTGGACGCTTTTTCAGGTGTTGATAAAGTTGTTGTAACAGATGTTTATGCAGCATCAGAAGACCCGATTGAAGGAATTAATTCAGAAAGATTTGCAAAAGATTTGTCAGAACATATTTCTATCCCTTGTGAGTATATTGGTGGAAGTATTGCTGATGTTGCAAAAAAACTTTATCCGGAACTTAAAAAAGATGATGTTGTAATCGGTTTGGGAGCAGGAACAATTACAAACTTGTCAAAAGAATTGCAAAATGCAAGAAACGAGGCTGTTGGTGTTGCAAACTGATTTTGACATAAAAAAATCTACATCATTTAAAATTGGTGGAAAAATCGCTCGGTTTTATTCGCCGGAAACGATTGATGAATTTCTTAAAATCATTAAAAAAGAGCCAAACGCTTTTATTGCCGGCAATTTGACAAATGTTTTGGTGTCATCTGATGGCTTTGATGGAGCTGTAATTTCTACAAAAAAACTTAATAATGTAGAAGTCAAAGACCGAAACATCATTGCAGGAGCAGGTGTGCGAGGAACAAAACTTTCGAAAGTGGCTTTGGAAAACGGTTTGAGCGGACTGGAATTTATGATTGCTTTTCCCGGCTCTATTGGTGGAGAAGTATTTATGAATGCCGGTGCCCATGGGCAAGATGTTGCATCAGTTTTTAAGTCTGCCAAAATTTATTGTCCTGAAAAGGGTGTTATGACGCTTTCAAAAGATGAGATGGAGTTTGCTTATAGAACTTCGATTTGTCAAAAAAATCCTTATACAGTTTTGGAAGCAGAGTTTGAATTAGAACCGTCAGAAGGCACAAAAATTCAGGCTAAAATGGACGAGAATTTGGCTTTTCGCAAGGATAAGCAACCGCCGTTGACTTTGCCTAACTGCGGAAGTACATTCCGTAATCCACAAGGCGATTCTGCCGGAAGATTGCTCGATTCAGTTGGGGCAAAAGGTTTGAAAGTCGGAGGAATGAAGGTTTGGGAAAACCACGCAAACTTTATTGTCAACGAAAATGAAGCAACATCGCTTGATGCTTTGCGTCTAATGCTTGAAATGTATAATCGTGTAAAAGAAAAATTTGATATAGAATTACAGCCGGAAGTTAGATTTCTGGGTGGAAAAAATGAAGAAGAGGTTGAAATATGCAAAATATTGTATCGAAAATAGATAAAAATGCAAAAATTGCTGTCCTTTGCGGCGGAATGTCATCTGAAGCAGAAGTTTCAATGAGATCAGGCAAAGGTTGCTTTGATGCGTTGCAGAGATTGGGTTACAAGAACTCTGAAATGGTTATTGTGGATAAAGATATTGCAAACAAGTTGAAATGTGGCAACTTTGACTATGCGTTCAACGCTCTTCATGGGAAATACGGAGAAGACGGCTGTATTCAAGGCGTTTTGGAAATTTTGCAAATCCCTTACACAGGTTGTGGAGTAATGGCTAGTTCTTTGTGTATGAATAAGGAATATACAAAACGAATTTTGTCTACAAACAAAAATATTATTATGGCTAAATCTGCTTTTATCAGAAAAGGCGACGATTTGTTTGAAAAAACAAAAGATTTGACATATCCGCTTTTTGTAAAACCTGTTAGTGAAGGTTCAAGCTTTGGTATGACAAAGGTTGACAAGGCGGAAGATTTGAAATCTGCTTATGAAACCGCAATCAAATACAATGACGATGTTTTGATTGAAGAGTTTATCGACGGATTTTTTGTAACTGTTGGCGTTTTGGAAAAAGATGGCAAGGCTTTTGCCACAGAAATTCTTGAAATAAGACCAAAAACTGAATGGTATGACTTTGAGGCAAAATATACAACAGGCATGTCTGAATTTATTTGTCCTGCAAGGTTGTCAAAAGAAGTTACGGAGCGTGTAAAACAAGCTGCTGTTGAAGCGTTTGAAACTGCCGGTTGTAGAAGTGTTTCAAGAGTAGATTTTATGATGAAAGACGATGTTCCATACGTTTTGGAAATCAATACAAGCCCTGGAATGACAGTGGTAAGTGATCTTCCGGCTCAGGCAAAAGCAATGGATATTGATTACGACAATTTGGTGCAGTTAATTTTGAACAGTGCAGGTTTAAACAAATAGATGAAAGATAACGAACAAAGGCATAGTCAGGACATAGATTTAAGGCGAGAATTCCAGGAACTTCATATCGAGGCAAGTGAGTATGCCGAGATTATTGAAGAACCTATTCAAGACGGCAAACACCTTGTTAAAAAGAAGCGTCGTGAACGTCTTGTCCGCAAAGGGAGAATGAAACAGGAGCGTTTCCGTGGATTTATGCGCTTTTTCTTGTCATTAACTTTTTTGTTCGGATTAAGTTATGCCCTGAAATGTCGCGGTTGGTATATGGATCCGAATGCGTTTAATCGTGTTGGCGGAAATTCAGTTGAAATTATAAATAATAACATCGTTCCTTCACATAAGATTTTGGCACTTTTGAAAAATAGTGATGTTCCGCATGTGCCGATGTATATGGCAAAAACGGGGGCTATCAAAAAAGAATTGATGAAATTGACTCCTGTTGAGGACGTTTATATCAGGCGTTATGCGTTTCCGGCGAGAATTCAGATTATTTTAAAAGAAAGAATTCCTGCAATAGTTATTGCACCAGATGAAAAAGCGACTCCGGTTGCGTTTTTTACAGTTGACGGAAAACTTATCGGAAGAGAGTTTTTGCCGCTAAAATCACAGTTTAAGGTCATAAAAGTCTTGTCTTATGGCAATAAAGGCGATGACTACCACAAGTGGAATTTGAACAAAATTCACGAGATTGAAAAGATTAAAAATTACGTCGAGGCATATTCTAAGGAACCTGTTGAGTATATTGATATGCGTAATCCAAACGATGTTTACGTGAAAATAAAGACGGTAAATATTCGACTTGGCAGACTTGATGAGAGCGTGTTTAAACGAATTGAGAGAATTCCTTCAATCTTGCCACAGGTGAAGATGGTTGATTCAAAGGTTAAATACCTTGATTTGAGTTGGGAAAAAGTAAATTATTTAAAATTGCAATAAATTTGATAAGGACGTGAAATATGAAAACAGTAGTAGCACAGATAAGATTAAAAACAGCTGATTTTAAGTTTAATTTAGAAAATATAATCAAAAACATTAATTCTGATTGCGACTTGATTATATTTCCACAGGTTGATATCGAGGACTTGGGCGGAAAAGATTTGACATTTGACGATGGTTGTATGTCGGCTCAGGCAAAGTTGTATAGAGAAATTGCGGATAAGAATTTTAAACAAAACATTCTTCTTGGTGATATTTTGATTAGAAATGGAGAGGTTGAAGTTTCTGATTACGGTGTGTTTGACATTTGCGGAAAGAAAGTTTTTGTGTCTGACACGTTTATGGAAGATGTTGATTGCGACTTGTATGTTTTGGCGAAAAACAGATATTATGCGATGAACACTTATAAAGATTTTGTTGACGAAATCCATACTCATAGCGATTTTATTTATGTCAACGCACTTGGAATTGCTGATGAAAATGTTTTTGCCGGCGGAAGTTTTGCGAAAAACGCAAGCAATGAACTTGTAATGCAAATGCCATTTTGTCAGGAAGATGTTGATACGGTTGATTTTGCAAGGGTTGTTGAGTTTTTTGATGAATCGGTCGAATCACAAGTTTACGATGTGACGACTTTTGCATTGAGAGAGTATTGCGAAAATACAGGGTTTAAGAAGGTTGTTTTAGGACTTTCAGGCGGAATTGACAGTGCATTGACAGCAGCTTTGGCGGTTGAAGCTATTGGTAAAGACAACGTTTTGGGTATTTTGATGCCGAGCATGTATTCCTCAGAAGGCAGTGTGACAGATAGTTTGAAATTGGCTGAAAATCTTGGAATTCAGACTGTAAAAGAGCCGATTACTCCGCTTTTTGAAGCTTTTATGAAAGGGCGTGAAAGCTTGCATGACTTGGCGGAAGAAAATTTACAAGCAAGATTAAGAGGCTTGATTTTGATGTTCTATTCAAATCGAGAAGGTCGTTTGCTATTGTCAACAGGCAATAAATCTGAGAGTGCAATGGGTTTTGGAACCCTTTATGGCGACTTGGCTGGTGGATTTAATATGATTTGTGATTTGACAAAGACAAATGTTTATAAGCTTTCAAATTATATTAATCGAAATGGCGAAGTTATTCCGCAAGCTATTATAGACAAAGCTCCGTCAGCAGAACTTCACCCTGGGCAAAAAGATCAAGATAGATTGCCTGAATATGCGGTTTTGGACGATGTTATCGAGATGTATGTTGAACAAAACAAATCGATTGATGAGATCTGTCAAAAATACGACAGAAAACTTGTTGAAGAAACGATTAAAAAGATTTATAGAATGCAGTTTAAGCGTCATCAATGCTGTTTGGGTGTACGTTTGACCGAACGTTCATTCTGTAACGGGGTTGAAATGCCGATTGTACAAAGATATTATTAAAAAAAGGAGCTGATTAAAGCTCCTTTTTTTATAAAAATTTAGTAGTTCATTTTCCCTTCTTGTAGAACTTTTGCAGTGCAATCAAATTGTCCTTCTACACACGATAATTGCTGTCCTGTTCCATCAGGTAAAAGTTTTCCATTGGACCAGTCAACAACGAAAAGAAAAATATCTCTTCCTGGTTTGTTTGGTCCTTTGGCTCGACTATTTATATCTACATAAATATGGGGCGCATTGTTTGCACTAAGAAAATAATATGTAAAACCATCTGTTGTTACTACTTCACCGCATGAGCTACCATTAAAAAGATTGTATGGTTGCCAAGCAATGTTCCCATTTTTATCAAGATCCATTCCGGCTTTGCACCATTCTTCATTACATCTTTCATAAATCTTTTTTGTTTTAACTGTTTTAAATTGTTTGGATATTCTTGTAAAACATTCTTCTTCTATTTCTTGATTATTCGATAAATTTTGGATAGTTCCACAATAAGTTTGTTTCCAGTCAACTACACCTTCATCAACAGCCATTTTATTAATCGCATTTCCAAGAGTCGAATAAGCCTTTTTTAGTTGGGTTACATATACTTGTTTTTGATAATTTTTAATTAATGTCGGCAACGTCATAGCTGCAACGACGCCAATAATACCTAATGTTATTAGGACTTCTGCTAATGTGAAACCAAATTTGTTTTTATTCATAAAACTCTCCTTTAAAATCTTCTGTAATATAAATATACCACACTTACGTATTGTCAATACGTATAATTAACAAAAATTTACGTATAAACTGTACGTATGAAGCAAGAGTTCTATAAGTTACTTGGTAAAAAAATAAAGCAAAGGCGACAAAAACTCGGACTAACTCAACAACAACTTGCTGATGAACTTAATCTGAGTTTAAATTTTGTTGGCAAAATTGAGGTAGCTTTTTCAAAGCCTTCACTTGATACGCTTATTGAAATTGCTGAGGCACTTGAAACAACGGTTTCTGATTTGACTAATTTTTCATAACCTTTATGACAGAGTGTTTACTTATAAAAAAATTGTGACGATATTTCAATCGCCACAATTTCTATTAGTAATCCATTTTCCAACCGTTTTGCATCAGATGATAAAGAGGGTTGTTTGTATATAGATGCGTGTTATAACTAATGCAATCTGTATTTACAGGATATGCGTAACTAATTTTTCCATTCCTACAATAGCTAAATGTGAATAAATCTCTTCCATCTTGATTTGGCCCTTTTTCTCCATTTATATCATAACTAAATGAAATTCCTGCCTGACTAGGAAATGCGTAATAAACAACACCATCAGCAGAATAAAAACCGGTAATAGTTGCCCAATTATTGTGAAACGAAGAGATGTTATATTTATAAGGCGCGCTACCATATTCTATATTGCAGTCATCATTTTTGCAAATTTTTACTGTTTTTATATATTGAGGAATAATTCTTTCAAGTACAGTTGGATTGCCATATAACTCTTCACAATTCTCAGAGCCAGTAAAATTCCCATTACTGCTATAAGTTAGGCTGCATACTCCATCAGTAAATAATGATGTTGATGTAAAATCGCTAGCATTTTCGTCTGCTTGAATTTTATTCATCATATTCATTATTGTATTCATACCTTTTTTTGCACCGGTTGCATACACTTGCTTTTGGTGTTGTTGTATTAATGTTGGCAACGTCATAGCAGCAACAACTCCAATAATACCAAGCGTTATCAGCACCTCTGCAAGAGTAAAACCTTGTTTTGCGTTCTTATTCATAAAACTCTCCTTTAAAATCTTCTGTAATATAAATATAACATACTTACCTAGTATAAATACACATAATTAACAAAAATTTATCTATAAAATGATTAAAAAGTACAAAAAAATGCACCTCTAATGAAGTGCATTTTTCTATTCTTATACTCAAAAATTCAAAACTATTTGTTTACTTCGTCTTTGAATTTTTTACCTGCTGAGAATGCTGGAACTGTTGTTGCAGCAATTTTCAATTCTTTACCTGTTTGAGGGTTGCGGCCAATTCTAGCAGCTCTTTTTCTAGCTTCAAAAGTACCAAAGCCTACCAATGTAACTTTTTTACCTTTTGCAACTGTTTTTTGAATAGTGTCAACCAAAGCTCCTAAAACTTCAGCAGCTTCTTTTTGAGTAACACCTGATTTTTTAGCGATTTCTTGTACTAATTCTTCTTTGTTCATCACAAAACTCCTTCTTCTTTTTTGTACAAAATTTATTATAACCAATCCTTTTTGAAAATCAAGCCCTTTAACGTTTATTAACACTTTTTTACATTTAAAACATTCAGATGTAGGAATTTATTTTACAAAAAGTAATGATTTTTAAGTTATTTTGGGCAAAATTTTATGGTTTTGGTATAATGTTTAGGTAACTGAATGGGAGTATGCAGATGAAAGAACGAATTTTACTTTTTACCATTGTTTTTGGACTGGGTGTTTTTATATACATCTTTCAGAGCTACTTTAATACTGTATGGGGACTTGCAATTCTTTGTGTGCTAATGTCTATTTACGTACTCTTTATGAACCTTTCGTATAAATTCCAAAAAAGGAAGTTACAAAAATACCCACAGGTTATAAACGAAAATTACAAACCATTTGTATCGGTTCTAATTCCTGCACATGATGAGGAAGCTGTTATCGGAAATACTGTTCAAAATATATTGAACATGGATTACGAAAATTTTGAAATTATTGTAATTGACGATAGGAGTTCAGATAACACAGCGTCAGTTATAAAAGATTTGGAAGCAAAGTATGAAAAAGTTACGGCACTAATTCGTTCGCAAGATGCTTTTCCGGGGAAATCAGCAGTTTTAAATGATGCATTTAAAATAGCAAAGGGCGAAGCAATCCTTGTGTTTGATGCTGATGCAACAGTTGAACCGGACTTTTTATCAAAACTTATTCCCCACCTTGAACCCAAAGACGTTGGCGGTGTTCAGGCAAGAAAAGTTATCCGCAATAAAAACGTAAACATTTTAACAAGGTGTCAAAACAACGAATACACGCTGGATACTTATTTTCAGGTCGGAAGGGACTCTGTAAAAGGGGCTGTTGAACTTCGGGGAAATGGCGAACTTTTAAAACGCAAAGCAATCGAAGATATCGGCGGCTGGAATAACTATACAATTGTTGACGATTTAGACATGTCGACAAGAATGCACATAAAAGGTTGGGATATAAGATTTTGCCCAGATGCAGTGGTTTACGAGGAAGGGATTATATATTTAAGACCGCTATACAGACAAAGAAGAAGATGGCTGGAAGGTACAATCAGACGCTATTTGGAATACTCAGGAGCCGCACTTTGTTCTCGTGATATGTCACTTCGTGCGGGGCTGGATATGATGGCGTACATTTCAGAATTCATTATGCCTGGGTGGTTTTTAATGGAAATCTTAATCCGCGGGTTTAAAGTTGTCGCAAAACAGGCACCTCCGCACATGCTCTATTCATCAATCTTTATCGGGTGCTTAATCGGTTTTGGGTTCTTCACAGCTGCAAGATATGCTCTAAGACGTTATGACTACATGCCAAGACTAGATGCAACATTTGAGGCGTTACAGACATCTGTTTATCTTCTTATAATATGGTTCCCACTCGTTCTTTATATCTGTTTCAAGATATTATTCATGAAAAAAGACATGAACTGGGGTAAAACAGCGCATGGACTTGTTCAAGAAGAAGAAGCAAGTATAAAAGATTTCATCAGAAAAGAACTTGAAAAAACTAAAGAATATACAAAAGAATACACTGAAAAATATAGAGAAAAACTTAAACAAATCCTTGCAGAAAAAGCTTTTTATGGGGATTTGAAACTTTCAGATAAGATTAACTTTAATATAAATAGCAAAAAAGGAGAAAAATAAATGGCTACACAAACTATCATTGATGTAAAAAGCAAAATCAGAGATATAAAAGATTTTCCAAAAGAAGGAATTATTTTCAGAGATATAACAACAGCTTTGAAAGATGCAGAAACTTTAAAAGTAATCGTGGACTACCTTTGTGAACAATTTAAAGATGTAAAAATCGATTATATTGCAGGTATTGAAAGCCGTGGATTTATCTTGGGCATGCCTATGGCATACAAAATGGGAATAGGGTTTGTTCCTGTTAGAAAACCAAACAAGCTACCTGCCGCAACTTATTCGCAAGAATATGCGCTTGAATATGGTACTGATAAAATCGAAATTCACCAAGACGCTTTCCCACAAGGCGCAAATGTTCTTGTAGTAGATGATTTACTTGCAACCGGTGGAACCGCAGAAGCGGCATGCAAACTTGTTAAAAAAGCCGGTGCAAACCTTATTGGTACAGCATTTTTAATCGAATTAACAGCACTAAGCGGAAGAGATAAACTTGTGGATTCTCCAAAAATCGTTTCTATGTTGCAATATTAATATATAATATTTTTGATGGGGCGAAACTTTCGCCCCACTTATTTAAGAAGAAGGGCTGCAAGGTAATAAGTTATCAAAGGAGAATAAAGTGAATATAAGTGCAATTAATGCAGCGCCACATAATAATAGCAAAAGAAGTGCTCAAATTTCTTTTAATGGTTGTGTAGATAAGTCATTTATAAAATTAATTGATGCTGCAACTCAAAATTCCATAAAGCAGGTTGTGGACATGTTTAATCATAATGTTGAAAAAATAGAACCTGCTGAGATAAGAAGAATTAAGTCTATTGGTGAAAACACAAAAGAATTAATAAAAGAAGTAATGAATCGGTTTCACCCTAAAACTGTTTTGACAACAAATGGTAAAGAATCAATTATTGAAAATACAGCCACAGATACAAAACTTCGTTTTATAAATTTTTCTAGCTGCTCAACAGATACAGGTATTCCCTGTGATGGATTAATTGATATTTTTGAACCTGTTTATTCTATGCCAAAAGGCGTTGAGCGAAGTGATATTAATTATGGAATGACAGATTTAAGCAAGCTGGATTATTCACATCTGGAACAGTTACAAAGCTTTGTGCAAAAATTAGCCAAAATCGGAGATCCTCAATTGATTGATGGAGCTTTGTTTGATCAGCTTTCAAAAAAAATTGTTAAAAAAGCTGGTAAATTAAATATATTTGATAGACTTTTTGTTGGTCTGAAAGCGAAAAAGGCAGATAAACTTGCACCGGAATTTGGCAAACCAACAGGTTGGGTTGAAAAAGTTAAATCCATTCGAGCAGAAGCAAAGAAGCAATCTGCAATAAAAAAAGTAGTTACTGTCGAAAATAAAAAAATTGCAAAACAAATTTTAAATGAACAATAAAGAATAAGCCCAAACCTGATAAGGTGAGGGTTTGTTTTTTATTTAGTATATGTATCAAAAAATAAATATTTACTATACAAAAACTCATAATTATGCTAAAATATAATCAGATGTAGTATAGGTAAATATTTTTTGGAAATATATGCAATAAAATCAACTTAATATACAAAATAGATTGTGGCTCGATAGGATATATGTATCGAGCATTGCGTGTATTATTAAAAAATAGAAAAGGATAAGGTATAAAACTTTATGGACCCTTTATTGATTATTGCAATTATTGCGGTAATAGCATTAATTGCAGCGCTGTTTGTCCAGCAAAGCAAAACTAAAGCTGTCATTCATTCCGTTGAAAAAGACAGGAAAGCTCTTATTGAAAAAGAAAAACTTCTTTTAAAAGAAGCAAAAATTAAAGCTATTGAAGAACTTCAAGAAGACAGAGAAAAACTTAATGAAGAAGAAAGAGAAAGAAGACAAGAGCTTGCAAGACAAGAACAAAAATTAGCAAAACGTGAAGATATGCTTGAAGATAAAATTCAAGAATATACCGAAAAAGACCTTCAAGCTCAAAGAAAAATAGACGAACTTCTTGAAAAAGAAGACTATTTGGCTGAAATTGTTCAAAAGCAAACAACTGAATTGGAAAGAATTTCAGGCATGTCAGCAGAAGATGCTAAGACAATGCTATTAGAACAACTTAAACACGATTTGGCACAAGAACAAATGCAATTAATTCGTGAAAACGAAGCAAAAATAAAAGAAACATCTTTGGAAAAAGCAAAGGAAATCCTATCAACAACTATGCAAAGATGCATGATTGAACAAGTTGTTGAAACAACAGTTTCTGTTGTTGCTCTTCCAAATGACGAAATGAAAGGGCGTATAATCGGTCGTGAAGGCCGTAATATCAGAGCTTTGGAAACATTAACCGGTGTTGATTTAATCATTGATGATACTCCGGAAGCTGTTGTTTTATCAAGTTTTGATCCTGTAAGACGTGAGATTGCAAAACTTGCATTGGAAAAACTTATTGTAGACGGTCGTATTCACCCTGTTCGAATTGAAGAAATGGTTGAAAAAGCACAAGAAGAAATTGATAAAAAAATCTGGGAAGAAGGCGAAAATGCAGCTCTTGAAATGGGTGTTATGGGCTTAAATAAAGAGCTTATCAAAACTCTTGGACGTCTTTATTACAGAACAAGTTACGGGCAAAATGTTTTGAAACACTCACTTGAAGTTGGGCATATCGCAGGCATGCTTGCTGCTGAAATCGGTGCTAACGAAAAAATCGCAAAGCGTGCAGGACTTCTTCACGATATCGGAAAAGCGGTTGACCAAACGCAAGAAGGAACACATATTCAATTAGGAGTTGAAATTGCGTCAAGATACGGCGAAAGACCGGAAGTTATTCACGCAATTGAGGCTCACCACGACGATGTTGTTGCAAACACAATTGAAGCTGTTCTTGTAAAAGTTGCTGATGCAATTTCTGCCGGCAGACCTGGCGCAAGACGTGATACTTTGGAAATTTACATCAAACGCCTTCAAAAAATCGAAGAAATCGTAAATAGTTTCAGTGGAATTAAACAGTCGTTTGCAGTTCAAGCAGGTCGTGAAGTTAGAATTATCGTAGAATCAGAAAGATTTGATGATTTGGCATCACAAAAGCTTGCAAGAGATGTTGCAAAACGTATTGAAACAGAACTAGATTACCCTGGACAAATCAGAGTAACGGTAGTTCGAGAATTCCGTACAACAGAGATAGCTAAATAAGAGAAAAGTGAGAAGTGAATAGTGAAAAGTCGATTACATATTAAAACGACAACTCACTATTCACAATTCCCCACTCACAGAGGATAAAACAATGTTTGGTGATGATAAAACAATAAAAATTACATTTTTTGGTGATTTGGTTGGCAGACCTGGGAGATTTGCTGTTAGAGATTATTTGTCTAAACAAATCCAAAATGAAAAAAGTTCACAATTCATCATCGCAAACGTCGAAAATGCATCACATGGTTTTGGTCTAACAGAAAAAAATTACAATGAAATTTCTGAATATGGTGTTGACTGTATGACGTCCGGCAATCATATTTGGGATAAAAAAGAGATTTTTAACTACATCGAAAGGGCAGACAAACTTATTCGCCCTATTAATTATCCTGATGGAACAGTCGGCGCAGGTAGCCGAATTTTTGAACTTTCTAATGGTACAAAAATTGGTGTCATAAATGTATTAGGTCGAGTATTTATGGCTCCTGTGGATTCACAATGGACTGTTGTAAAAGAAGAAATTGAGCGCATTAAGGCAATTACTCCAATAATAGTTGTTGATTTTCATGCAGAAGCAACCGCTGAAAAGATTTGTTTTGCGAGATTTTGTTCAGAGCTTGGTGTAAGTGCATTTTTTGGAACCCATACACATGTTCAAACCGCAGATGAGCAAATTTTAAATGGCATGGGATATATTACGGACGCCGGTTTTTGTGGCACAAAGGAAAGTGTCATCGGAATGGAATACTCAACTTCCTTAAATCGCTTTACAACTGTTGTTCCGGAGCGTTATGACGTAGCAGATGGGAATGTCGTCCAAATTAATGCTGTTGAAGTTGAAATAGACACAACAAGCGGGCATACTGTAGCTATAAGAAGAATTTT
>CAKUZO010000021.1 GCA_934717895.1 uncultured Candidatus Melainabacteria bacterium
TGCCACAAACCAATCCAATTGAGGCAATTCAACAACTTCTGCCAACATTCCGTCAGGCGACATTCCAGAGAACACCAACCCTTTTTCAGCAATTCTATCCAAATACTCGTTATTAACCTCATAACGGTGTCTATGACGTTCTGAAATTCTTTCTGATCCGTAAGCCGCTGCTGCCTTTGTGCCTTTTTTCAACACACAATCATAAGCACCCAATCTCATTGTTCCACCGTAACCATGAACATTTTTTTGTTCAAGCATCAAGTCAATAACAGGGTTTTGCGCATTTTCATCAAATTCTTTTGAATTTGCATCTTTAATTCCAACAACATTTCGAGCATACTCAATAACCGCGCACTGCATGCCCAAACAAAGTCCCAAGAATGGAAGGTTATTTTCCCTTGCATAACGAATTACGTTCAACTTCCCTTCAATCCCTCGAACGCCAAAGCCACCAGGAACAACAAGTGCCTGAACATCAGAAAGTAATTCCTTACATTTTTTCTGGTCAACGCATTCTTCTGAGTTAATCCATTTAATTTCAACCTTCACATCATCTGCATAACCGGCATGCTTCAAAGATTCCACAACTGAAATATACGCATCTGAAAGTTTTGTATATTTGCCGGCAATCGCAACTTTCACCGTAGCGTGCGGATTTTTGATATTTTCAACGAGTTTTTCCCAATTAGCCAAATCAGCCGGTCTATCTTCCACTCTCAACATATCAAGCACAACGTGTGCCATATTTTGATCTTCAAGAGCCAGTGGAACTTCATAAATACTTTTCATATCACGGCACTCAATAACAGCTTCTTTCGGCACTGAGCAGAATAGTGCTAATTTTTCTTTTTCAGTTTTCGGAATAGGTTTTGATGTTCTACAAACCAAGATTTCAGGCTGAATTCCGTAACTTCTCAAAACCTGAACACTGTGCTGAGAAGGCTTAGTTTTTAATTCTCCTGATGTTGGCAAGTACGGCAACAAAGTTGTATGAATTGAAATAGCATTTCCAATTCCAATTTCTGTCTTAAACTGCCTGATTGCTTCAATAAACGGTAAACTTTCAATATCACCGATTGTTCCACCAATTTCTATCAACTGAAAATCAGGCTTAAACTGCTTTGTAGCTCCCAAAATTCTTGATTTAATCTCATTTGTAATATGTGGAATAACCTGAACAGTTGCACCAAGATAATCTCCACGACGTTCTTTTTCAATAACAGTTTGGTAAACACTTCCAGAGGTTACATTATTAAATTTACCCAAAGAAGTATCTGTAAACCTTTCATAGTGCCCCAAATCAAGGTCTGTTTCTGCTCCATCATCGGTTACAAAAACTTCACCATGCTGGAACGGACTCATAGTACCCGGATCTACATTTATGTAAGGGTCGAATTTCTGGTTAATAACAGAAAAACCCCTAGCTCTAAGTAATCTACCCAAAGACGCTGCCACAATTCCTTTACCCAAAGAACTTACTACACCACCTGTTATGAAAATATATTTTGTCATGCTAACCTCAATAAAAATATACACTATACAGCGAGGTTCTGTTATTTATTACCCCGCCTTAAAATCAAAGATTTTGCCCTCTCGCAAGGGAGAACATTCAGTTACATCTTAATTAATCTTAGGAACTTTAAAGAAATCGCCTTCAACTTCCGGAGCGTTAGACATCAAAGCTTCCTTAGAAATTTCTTGAACAACTTTGTCCTCTCTCATAACGTTACAAAAATCAATAACTTGTGTCATTGGCTTAACGTTAGAAGTATCAACTTCGTTCATCTGGTCAACATATTTCAAAACGTCACCAAGTTGTTTTGTATAAAGTTCTTTTTCTTCTTCTGTTAATTCCAATCGTGCAAGTTTAGCAACGTGTTCTACATCTTTTATCGTAATCATACTTTTCTACTCCATCTATTCTACAAGCTTACCACAAAAATATATCATGCCAAATGATTTATTACATATTTTTAATTATTCCTAAAATAAAAAAGTTATGCTATAATATTTTTGTTAACGGAGATAATCTTTTGGAGAGCAAAATACAAACAATCGGAAACATAGACGAGCTTATTCTTGCATACAAAAATTGCACTGACGAAAAAAAGAAACGTATGCTCCATATTTCTATTGTTGAAACAGGAATGCAGTTTGTAAAAAAAATTGCCGGGAATATTTCTATTCAGTCAAAAATTTCAAACGAAGATTTGATACAAGTCGGTTCAATCGGCTTGATTAAGGCTATTGAGTTTTTTAATCCTGACAAGAATACAAAATTTAAGACTTATGCATCATACTTTATTAGAGGTGAAATCAAGCACTATTTGCGTGACAAAGCATCTATAATCAAGGCTCCGAGAGAATTACAAGAACTTGTATTTAAAATTAGTTCTGCCGTAAAATTTTTAAAAGAAAAGGGGATTGAAGAACCATCGGAAGATCAGATTGCAGATGTTGTAGGAATTTCACAACAAAAAATCCATGAAGTTATGGAAATAGAACTTTGCAAAACGACTTTGTCACTTGATCAGGCGACTTCTTCTGTTGATGACGATGACTTGGCTCTCATTGACAAAATTCCGGCAGGAGATTATCAAGAGTTTATGAATTCTTACGAAAACAAAATTATGCTTGCAGAAGCTATCAAAAAGCTTCCAAAAGATTTGCAAGAAATAGTCGAAATGAGCTATTATCAAGACTTAAACCAACGTGAAATTTCTGAAAAAATTCATATTTCGCAAATGCAGGTTTCCAGAAGATTAAAAAAAGCATTAAGTAAAATGTACGAAATCATTAAAAGTAAAGACGACAACTAAAAAGGAGATATAAAATGGGAGCACTTATTACAATACTTGCACTCGTATTTGTTACAGGATTGAGCATCGGAAGTTTTTTAAATGTAGTAATTTTAAGAACTTTATCTGAAGAATCAATTGTTTTTCCGGCATCAAAGTGCCCTAAATGTCAAACTCCATTAAAATGGTGGCATAATATTCCCGTTTTTTCATACATTTTTTTAAGAGGCAAATGCGCTTTCTGTAAAGAACCAATCAGTATTCAATACCCAATAATAGAACTTATTACAGGAATTATTTTTACTTTGTTGTTCATGAAATTTGGTTTTAGTTATGACACCTTGTTTGCTTGGGCTTTTGCATCGTTACTTATTGTAATTGCCGGAACCGACTTAAAAGAAAAAGTGGTTTATGATGTCCACACATATTCATTAATCGGACTTGGACTACTTTATGCTCTAATTGTCACAGGAACGTCACTTTTTCAAATTCATGCAGCCGGAACTCCATTGGAATTTTCAAAATACATTTTGTTAAATAATCCGCTCACAATGTCTGTTTTTGGTGCATTATTGGGAGCTTTAATTCTTGAGATTTTGGCAAGAGCCGGTTATTTGATTGCCGGAACAAGAGCTTTTGGAGAAGGTGATACATTTATTGCTGCCGGACTTGGTGCAATATTTGGGTGGCGAACATTACTTGTTGTATTGGTATTATCCGTAATCGTTCAAGTAATTTTGTTTTTGCCGATTTTTATAAGAGGACTTGTTCAAAATAAAGACTGGAAAACCTTGATATCATTCGCTGTGTTCTGTATTTTTGCCATAATCTTTTATTCGTTACAGCATTTTAGAATAATCACAGTTGAAAATGTTTTAATTTTCTCAATCGGTGCAATAATTCTTGCGGTACTTGGAGTAATATCTTGTATGTTTATTTTCAAAGGTTTGAGAGAAAACCCAGAAAACAGAACATATTTACCGTTTGGACCGGCAATGGTAATCGCAGCATTTGCAGCATTGTTGTTGTAATAAGAATTCAAATACTAAATAAATAACTAAATAAGCCTCCTAAAATATTAGGAGGCTTATTTGTAGATTACCTGATTTTTATAAAACTTTATTCTCCATTAATAATTCATCTTCCAACCGTCCATGATGATTTTTTCAGTACAACTCATACCCGTGCTCCTATAATAATTAGATGGATTGCAGCAACGTAAGGCGGGGTACCGCCCCCACCAACATTAGTCTTTTGAAAAACTGATTTAGATGCAAAGATGCCAAGATGCTTAGATGCATGGTTTGTTTTGTTTGAGTTGTTCATGTTTATTTCTCCTTTTGATTTATTTGTATTAATATAAGCTGGATTCTTTTCAAAAAGACGTTTTTCTAATTTTTTGAATAAAAGTTTACATTCGATGGATTTTTGTGCTATTTTTAAATACAATATTATTGCGAAAGGAAATTTATGGAACTAATTTTAGACATTTTATATATTTATATTGCAATATATTCTTTGTATTTTTTGGCATTAGCCGTTAGAAACCTTAATGATAAACCGTTTAAGATAGAAAAACGTTATTCTCAATACGAAGAAAAAGACAATATTGCCGTAGTTATTTATGCAAGAAATAACAGGATTACACTCGATAATCTGGTTAAAGAATTAAAAATGCAGGATTATCCTATTAACAATTTTAGGGTTTTCATTATCCTAGACAATTGTTCAGACGGTTCAGAACAACTATTTACTAACGATGGATTTGTAAACATTATAAACATTAAAGATGTCGGAACTGTCGGGAAAGACCAAGCTGTTTCAATGTTAATTGAAAGACTTTCAAAAGATCAAACTATTGATTCATACGTATTTATTGACGCTGACAGAAGTATTCCTGCAAACTTTTTAACCTCAGTAAATTCGGGACTTGTAAAACATAGTGTTTTATCAGGCGAAACTCTTATTCTAACAGACAACTTGGGACCTGTTGATAAAATCAAAGCTGCTTACCAAAAATATCACATGAACTTTATGCGTAAAGCTCGTTCTTTGTTTGGACTTGCAGCAAGTGCAGATTCAGGTGTTTTTGTTATTAAAAAAGACTTGGTTGATCAAGTTGGCTCTGTTGATTTTAAAGACATAAACTGCGAATTAAAATATAGCATGTTGCTTTCTAAAATAAAATGTCCTTGCACATATAATCCAAATATCCAAACCTATGTGGATACAGCAAATTACGAATTTAGAAAACCTAGATTATCATCAAGGCTTGATTTATTCAAAAACTGTTTTACACAAATCCATTGGAAAAATCCGATTTTTGCAGAACATACTTTCTCGTTGCTAAATCCTAACATTTGGCTTGTTTTGCTTGTTTATGCGGCAGTCATGAAACACTCATACAGATACTATTTCTTTGTTGATTTTAAGATAGTATTCTTCACGTTCTTAATTTTGGTTGCCGGCTTTGGAATCAGCTTAATTAATTCAAAATTAAGATTTAAGGAAATTGCATTGTTATGCCTATATCCGATTTATTCCCTATGCCACATTATCAAAAACCTTCCGCCGGTAAGAGTAATTAGAGCCAAAATAACTAAAAAAGAAGAATTGGCAGAAGGCACAGAAAAACTTGTTATAGAAACTTTTGCACAAAATATGAGCGGGAAAGAAGTTCCTTGCCAACTGGAATTCATATCAGAATGCGGCTTAGCAAAAGTAAAATTTATGTATAAAAACAAAAAATTTGTCACAGGTAGACATTTAAGAATGATTGACGCTCTTCAAGAAATCCGTCAAAAGCTTTACGACTATGGTTTTGTCCTAAAAATTTGCAGTTGCTGTAAATATTTTACGTCTAATATTGATGGCACAACAAATATGTTAAAAGGTTTTTGTAACAGCGATTACCCAAGTCCGTCAATCACAGGTCAAAAACCGACTCTTATTTGGAATTCTTGCACTGACTTTGAACCGGCAAAGGTAACAAATTTGCTGGAAGAAATGGCTAATGAACAAGATGTTCAGACTCAATCTCATTAATGCAAGATTAAATTGATTTGTAAAAAGCAGATATTAAATAAAAATAGTTTAATATCTGCTTTTTGTTATTTTAATTTTTCCTGTTTTTATATAAAAAAAAATAATCCCTCTAATTTACAGAATAGAGGAATTATTTTTACTATATAATATTTTCAACAACAGACGAGATTTTCAAACAACCTGTCTATTTGTTTTGACTTACTTTTGCTTTATCTAACAAATTTGTTGTATTGTTGCCGGTACTAACTATATCTAGTTTGGTACCTGTTGAAACAACTTGTTTATCTTCTGTTTTTCCGGCAGTTTTTTCTGTCATTTCAGTTTTTTCAACTTTCTCAGGAGCTTTGTTTTCGTCAGCTTTGTGAGTTTCATCGTGATGTTTTACATCGTCTGCACCGTGGTGTTTTTCCATTTTCTTTTCAACTTTTTTAGCTAACGGAGTTGCCACCAATGGAACAATTACACGTTTACCAAGAATTGTTGCAGCTGCGATATCCAAAACAAACTTGAACAAGCCTGCTCCTTCATCTTCAACTTTATCAAAAGCACGGTTAAACACCTGTTTTGCAGATGTTTTTCCATTTTTTTCCATCTGTTCCATACGGATTTTTGAAATAATATTTGCTCTTGTTTGTGGATTAAACGATTTTTTGAACAATGCTTTAAACATTGGGCCAGAGTATTTTCTCATTGCAAAGAACATTGCAATCTGAGCACCAATCATCAAAACACCGTTTGTTAAGTCTAATGCTGCAACAAATTTTCTTTTCTTTTCAGGAATTTTATCGTTATTTAAACTTTGAGTAACATACATTGCGCAACCGATACCATCTTTCAAAATAATTGACGAAACTGTACCAACTGCTAAGGCTGTTTCGGGAATTTCATTAAATTTTCTACCAACCCATGCTGTACCTTTTGATGCCTTCGCTATCCCTGTTTTGAAAACATTCCCTACTGATTGAAGTCCTCCCATTATTTGTCACCTCCAACCTTATTATTTTGTTCAGGCTTTTTAGCCTCTTTTGCTCCCGAAAGTTCTGGGAAGAATAAATCCATAAATCTTGGATATACCCAGTTCAATGCGGTACAAGTAATTGGCAATGTGATAAATACGCCAACTGCAATTTTTGTTAATTGGTTAAAACCTTTATAACTGTTTTCTACCAAATTTTTGTAACCTGTTGCAATATCTTTGTATATCTTCTTTGTCAATTCAGCTTTATCTTTTCCAAATGTGTCTGTATTACATAATACGGATTTTGCGACTCCATCAACATCTTCAAAGCTACATTGTTTTACCATTTTTTGAATAGCAGATGTTATACTTTCAGATGTTGCATGTTCAGGATCATGTACTTTAGCAGCCATAAGTTCAACTATTCTGTCAGTCAAAACTTTGTTTCTGTTTGACAATGCTTCTCTATAATTGTCTCTTGTAAAATTCCCATCACCGATATCTTTACACATTTTTTTGATACAAGCAATTCGTTGCAAAGTCCTTTGCGTTCTACTATACCTTATTTCTTCTGGTCTATCTAGTATTTCTTGAAGAAGTTCTTTTACCTTAGGATCATCTTCGTTTGTCAATAACTTTTGAACCTCTGCTGTTACATTTTCCTTTGAAATACCAGAGAACATTTTATTCAATTTTTGTTCATTATTGACTAAAACTTCTGCTCTATCAAGATAGAAGGCAATACCTTCTTCTGTTTTTTGAAGATCTTTCGCATCTTTAATATATGCATCAATTTGTTTGTTTACCAAATCAGCAGTTGATTTAAAATCAAGATGTCTTTCTCCAATATTAATTTTTCCTGTTTCTTGGAATTTTTGAGCAACTTTTTCTAACTGAGACTCTTGAATTGCCTTAACTCTACTATCAAAATCATCTTTATAAGCCTTTCTTGCGGCTCTGGCATCACTGCTAAACAGTGCTTTAATCCAAGAAGGTTTAGATTTTCCTTCTTCTTTCATTGCCTTTCTTACATTTGATTGAATATATGTTTTAGTATTCAATTCTTGTTGGTCATAATGCAAGAACCCTTTTGATGCGACTTTTGGATCATTCACAACAGAATCCAAGCCCTTATCAATGTATTTTTGAACACTTGCTTGGAAAATAATTGCAAGAACAGCTGAAATAGGCTGTCTCATTGCTGTATATAATTTTGTATTTTCGTTTTCTTTCTTTTCTTCCGGAGTCGCATTTTTAGGAGGTTTTACAAACGGGTTGTAGCCGATAAAAATCGGAGCAACCAAACCTGTACCCAAAGCGGTAATCAAAATACCACCCATTTCACCTTTTAGATACTCCCACTTTTTCATCAAATCAAGAGCCTTACGATTTGGTACACTTTCACGTATTAATTTTTCCAAATCACTTGTAGCACCTGTAAAATTCGGCTGTCCCACCTTATTTGGCTGTCTCTCCACACCTGATTTTATACCAGTGTAACTTTGTCTGTAATTGTTACTATTTACTTTACTTATCATTTTTCACACCTACAACTATGAACCTTCTATATATATATAGTCTTGAACATAATAAAAATTGCTAATATTAGCCCTATTTATTAAGTTTTGTAAACTGGACTACCGTCCAATTTCCTTTTTGCGAAACATTAGTCAACGCAAGGTTTTCGAGCATTTCATCAATTGTTTGTTTTCTTAAATAAGAAAAAACAAGAAATAAAAGTGGCTCTTTTTTATACAAATTGTCATCTGCCATGACTTGTTGGAATTTTTCAGGAGAAAGAAATGCAACACTATTTAATATTACCAATGCTACACTCTGACCTGTTTTCAAATTAGCAAACGCTTCTTTTTGTACCATGCCTGTAAAATATGGATTTTCTTCTTTGGAAAATATCGGTTTATATAATTCTTTTCCATTTTTATATGCGTCTGCATAAGTTGTATCAGAACTCAAATAATCTACGAAATTTCCCTTATGCATTTCCACAACATTGTATTTTGAGAAATCAAAATATTTTTCAAATCGACTTGCCGGATAATATTGAAGAACTATCGTATCACCTTGTTTTAAGTCAAATTGCTTCAAAATATCCATCGGAATTTTATTACCTTCCGCACGATGCATTTTTGGTGCGGAATATGGTGCAAATGCCACATATCCAAGATTTATCAGGCAAAATATACCAATCAGAGTCTTTTGTAAAACATTATTTTCTATTGTAGAAATTCCATAGCATGCCAGGTAAATCAATATCGGATAGCATTCCATTGAATATTTTGTTGTAAATACTAATTTTCCGGCAATTGAAGCTCCAAATAAAACAATTAAAAATCCAAGAGCGACAGAAAGTAAGAACGAATTATTTTTATTTTTTCGGCATGCCAGATATATTCCATACACCGCAATCCCAACAGGAATAAGCATAAATATTACATTCTGCGGGGCATAAAAGAAATTATCAGGAGCATTTGTCAAATTCGTTATCACTGGCGAAAAATAATCCGTCAACAAAAATCCGATTTTTGAAACAGAAAAATGTCCCCACCATTGAGAAAAAGACTGAGTTCCAAAGATTTTCAAAACCAATGGGCACAACGCAATTCCGCACACACAAATCGTACTCCATAATATAATTATTTGCTTTTTAAATTTATTAAATAATGTGATGCTTAAAAATAAAAGATTAAAGAAAACGAACACAAAACCTATCGTATGAGTGAACAAAATCAAAAAACTTGAAACAGCAAACCCAATCAAGTTTTTTCGACTCGGCGATTTCAAACATCGGATTGTAAACAACAACGCCATCGCCGAAAAGAAAAACAAAATCGAATAAAATCGAACTTCTTGTGAATAATATATTAAAAACGCACTGATAGCCGACATGCCGGCACATATAAGTCCTGTTTTTTCATCTTTTTCTTTTCCGACAAAATACATTGCACCGATTGAAAGAACTCCCGCCAATACAGAGGTTAATCTCAATACCAAATCGCTTTGCCCAAACAAGCTCATGAAAAATTTTAAATACAAATAATAAAAAGGCATGTGACATTGCGATTTTACAGCATTCCAAAATCCGTCAAAAAACGGAACAGCAGCAATCGACCAGCTAACATATTCATCGTTCCACAACCCGTCAGGTTTGTTTATAAATATAAGTCTTAGCACTATCCCTAAAATAATTATGCAAGATATTGAAACAAATTTTTTCACAATTGTCAAAATCCCCATTTAATTATATAATAAAAAGAAAATAATAAAAGGGGAAACAATGAAATTAATAATTCAAATACCTTGTTATAACGAAGAAGCCTCTCTTCCGATTACGCTAAACGCTCTTCCAAAGCAGATTTCAGGGATAGATGAAATTGAAATTCTTGTAATAGATGACGGTTCAACCGACAAAACTGTTGAAGTTGCAAAAGCCAACGGCGTTCAACATATTGTCAGCATGCCGCACAATTGCGGGCTTGCCAAAGCCTTTGTTGCAGGAATTAATGGAGCTTTGGCACAAGGAGCAGACATCATCGTAAACACTGACGCCGACAATCAATATTGCGCTGATGATATTGAAAAACTTGTTCGCCCTATATTGAATAAAGAAGCAGATATCGTAATAGGCACACGACCTGTTTCAAACATTTCTCATTTCTCTCTTCTCAAAAAAGCCCTTCAAAAACTCGGTTCTTGGGTTATGAGAAGAATTAGCTCTACTCAGGTAGAAGATGCTCCTAGCGGATTTAGAGCGTTTTCAAGAGCGGCAGCGTTACAAATAAACATTTTTGACAACTACACATACACTCTTGAAACTATCATTCAAGCACGTGCAAAAGGCTTGCAACTCGTATGTGTTCCAATTAACGTTAATCCTGATTTAAGAAAATCAAAACTCGTTAGAAATATGTTTGATTATATAAAACGTTCTGTTTTTACAATGCTCAGAATGTTTATAATATACAGACCTTTCAGATTTTTCTCAATCCTTGCAAGCTTATTTTTTATATCAGGTTTATTAATTGGGTTAAGGTTTTTATATTACTACGTATTTTCAAGTGGTTCAGGACACATTCAATCCCTAATATTATCGGCAATTTTGATTATCACGAGTGTTCAAATCGGAGTTATTGCCATACTTTCAGAATTATTTAGCATAAATCGAAAACTACTTGAAGATATTCAACGTCGCATCAAGTTGCAAGACTTGCAAAATAAATAGGAAGTTATAATATATAAAAAAGTTTTTAATTAAATTTAAAGGAAATATAAATATATGATAAAAATTGAATTTGCACCAAAAGTTAAAGAGTTTTTTACATCAACAGAATTTCTTAAAACCTTATCCATAATAGGATTTACAATATTAATGACTGCTGTTATAGCATCTCAAAACTTTTTTTTCCAAAACATTATCGAAAACGGAATAAGCAAACGAGATATTGTTGCTCAAAAAACTCTTACGGTTGAAGATGTAAAACGTACAGAACAACACAAGAAAGAAGTTGCCCAAAAGGTAGAGCCCGTTATGGCTCCGGCAGAAGATGATTTCATTAAAAGCAACCTTCAAACTCTCCAAACATCGGTAATGCAAATTCGCAAAAAAAATGTAGATGACAACGTTAAAAAAGAAGAAATTGGCATTCTTTTCGATTTATCAGACAATTCTAAAAAAGATTTTATCATAAACTTCCTGCTTAAAGCCGAAGACAATAGTATTCACGAAGTCTTTGACAAAGCTAATTTAACTTTGACAAACATTTTGCGTGTCGGAATTACAGAACGAGATTATGAAAAAGATAACATTGACAAAATCATAATCAACAACCTTGTTTCAAATGTTTCTAAACGCCAAGTATCAGTTATTAAGGCGGTTTTGGAGCAAGTAATAGTTCCAAACCTTGTAGTAGATGAGTTTGCAACAGAAATCGCAAGGAAAAACGCTCAAAATTCAGTCAAACCTTACGAAGTTGTTTTCCAAAAAGGCGACAAAATCTTGTTTGAAGGAGAACCGGTTACAAGACTCAAACGAGATGCTCTAAGACAAGCCGGTTACAACGTTTATGAACTCAATTGGACAGGACTTATAGCCATTTATATAATCGTATTTGTCGGAACATTTTTGTTCTTATCATATATGAAATTTTTTGAAAAAGATTTTTTACAGCCGAAATATATGGCAATTACAGCTTTCTTAACTCTCTTATTGGCTTTTATCGGAGTTGTTTTACCGACGGGCTTTTCACCTTATGTAATCCCAATTCCGGCATTTTTGATTTTGATGTCAATTTTTACAAAACCTAGAATTGCTTTCGTTGCCTCTGTTTTGTTACTTTCAATAATGGCAATCGGCTATCAATATAATATTCAATATCTCGTTGCATTTATTCTTTTAAGTTTATTCTCTGTTGTTTCAATGTCACAAATCAGATATGCAGAAAGAGTTGATATCATTAAAACAGGCTTCAACATTGGACTTGCCGGCTTAATAATCGTTTTAAGTATTTATATTCTTGAAAAATGTTTAATCGAAGTAGACAATGTTTTGCTTGTAAAAAATTGTTCTTTCATCTTATTAAACGCAATTTTCAGTGCAATTGTTGCATCAGGGCTTATGCCATTATTAGAAAGCACATTTAAAATTATTACACCTTATGGACTTGCTGAATATGGCGACCACGACCAAAAACTTTTAAAAAGACTTCAAATAGACGCTCCCGGCACATATCACCACAGTTTGATGGTTTCTAATCTTTGCGAAGCCGCTGCGGAAGCTATCGGTGCCGATCCGATTTTGGCAAGAGTAGGAGCACTTTATCACGATATCGGAAAACTAAAACGTCCGCTATTCTTCGTTGAAAACCAGTCTTACTTCTTGATTGAAAACCCACACAATAAATTTACACCAAGAATTAGCAAAATGATTATTACAGCGCACCCGAAAGACGGTCTTGAAATTGCCAAAGAAGCTGGGCTTCCGCAAGTTATCCAAAACTTTATTATTCAACACCACGGAGAAGGTTTGGCAAGTTATTTTTACAACCAAGCTGTTCAGGAAGAAGGTGCTGAAAACGTTAAGGAAGAACAATTCAGATACCCCGGACCTAAACCAAATACCAAAGAAACAGCTATTTTGATGATTGCTGATGCAGTAGAATCCGCTGTTCGCTCATTAAAAAATCCTACAACAGAAGAAATCGAAAACATGATTAACAAAATTATTGTAGAAAGATTGAATGACGGGCAGCTTTCTGACAGCCCTTTGACGCTAAAAGATATTAAAACAATTGCTGCAACATTCTTGCGAATTCTAAGAGGAATGCAGCACAATAGAATTAAATACCAAGAAAATGTTGCAAAAGAATTTCCAAAAGACAAAATCAGCATGCCTGCAAAATTACTTGACGAAGACTTAGAAAACAAAATAAAACAACTTGAAGGAGATAACAAGCCGACAGACTCCAACAAAGAGGAAAATAAAGATGACAACAAATAACCAAAACATCGGTGTTCAAGCAACAAAAAACATTTTCTCAGAAAACATTTATGACGCTTGGCAGATTGACGAAAAGCAATATATGGACTGTGCAAAATCAATCTTGAATTTTTATCTTTCAATACCGGAAGTCTATGAGGCATCTTGTTTGAACGGATTTGAATTCGACACAATTTCTTTTGATTTTCTTTTTTGTGACGGTGTAAAGACTCATCAGATTAACAAAGAATACCGCGACAAAGACTATGTTGCAGATATTATTACGTTTGCAATTTTCGCAGATAGCGAAGAAAAATTTATTTTTGATGGAGAAATTAACCTCGGCGAAGTAATGATTGCGCTGGATAAAGTTGAAGAAGAAGCCCAAAAGAAAAATGTAACAAGAGAATATGAACTTGTTTTCTTGATAAGTCATGGAATTCTTCACTTGTTGGGATTTGACCACCAGACGGAAGAAGATTATAATTTTGTTATCGGATTACAAAATAAAGCACTGGAAGAATTGGGATATGACAAAATTTAAACAACAAGGTTTTTCAAACACATTCAAAAACGCACGCAAAGGCATGCGACTCGTAATAAAATCAGAGGTTAATATTCGAGTGCACTTTTGCATAGCAATTGCAACACTGGCACTTGCTTTTGTCTTGAATTTCAGCGTTGAACGTATGTGTATTTTGTTACTAACAATAACAATGGTAATCACTTTGGAAATGATAAATTCTGCAATCGAGTACTCGCTCGACGCCGTATTCCACAACCGCTATTCACGACTTGTCGGAATGGCAAAAGATATCTCGGCAGGTGCAGTAATGTTCGCCTCTGTCGTTGCAATCGCAATCGGTGTAATTCTTTTTGGCTCAGCATTATTAAAATTCATTAATTAATAAAAAATTTAATCAACATAGACATGAACTCGAATTTTGACTAATAAGTTCCCTTCTATTAAAGCGAGCACACGACTAATAAATTTCCATTGCCAATACATTGTTTTTTACATTCAATCATTCCAAATCATTATCTACCATAAGAGAATGAACTTTGAATATTTTTACCAAGCATATCCTTACAAGAATCATATTCTGCTTCAATCATTTTCAACCTATTTTGATATTCTTGCATTTGCATATCAAGTTTTTGATCTAAAACTTTCAGTTTCGCCTGCCGCTGTTGCAGTTGTTTTGTAATAGGGGATTCAGGATCATAATCATTACCAGCCTGCATCAAATCACTTACAGACTGTGACAATCCCATTTTTGACTGGGTTATCAACTGGATTTTGTATTCCAAATCAAGACGTTGCTGTTGGAGATACATTAATCTGATTTGTGATGTGAGTAATCCCATTTTTGTCTTCCTTTATCTTGTTTCGTTGAGATGACTCCCTTTCAAAAACGTGTGCTGATTGTTTTCGGCAATCAACTGTTCCATTTTCTGAAACTGATGGCGGTGATAGTTTAACCTATATTGAGCCATCTTACGTTTCTTGTTCATTGTCAAGAAGTCTTTTATTCCTTCAACGAAAGAATTTGACATTGTTTTTATAGGATTCTTTCTTATTAGAAAGTTTTTTGAATATATCAAGAAATCGACTAATCTTTTTATATTCATTTCTAAAGTATCTCGAAGCATTTTTCTCCTTGCACTTTAGACCTACATGTATATTAAAACAAGTGGAAACCAAATATTGCCATATTTCTCAACATCTGCTTAACATGTCTTAATCTTTTCAGTCTATTGTATTCTATCCACTTCTTTTATTACGGAAAAATTTTCATAAACTTTAACAAATACAAAAAACATGTAAACAAAATTTACATGTTTTGAACTGCTTTGCTGTCGCCTTCAATAGAATCTTTTAACATCTTCTTAACGACATCACCTTGCGTATCAAGCATTTTGCAAACTGTTTCAATATTTCGAACCTTTTGGGAAAGAATTGTGTCAGCATTTGCAGTAATATTTCCTGTAACATTTTGGTAAGCCGCTAACGCAGCAGAAGATGTCCCTTGCATCAAGTTCCCCATAACGAGAGCCGGAAGTCCATATTCTCCCAAATAAGGAGCAGCAGCCTGCATTATTCCACCCCAACCGGAAATTATACCGGCAACTGGCATTACCAAGTTTTTCATTGAAAATCCGTAACCATTTGCTGCACCAAGACCGTACGCAGCAGCACTTGCAACATCGGCAATTCCGCCAACACCTGATGCGTAACCTGTTGCAACTCCGGAATCAGTTCCCCAACCGCTAAGAATTGAAGAAGCGCCACCCGTTGCATACCCGTCCAAGCCCCAAGCCACAGGAGCTGCACCTGACGGAAATCCTGAATAATTGTATAAAGAATCTAATCCAAAAGACGAACCGCCGTTAAACGATGACGAATAAGAAGTCCCTGGAACATTCATCGTTTGAGAAGCACCAAAAACAGTGGCAAATGAAGACGGAGCAAGCAAACTCGCAATATTATACAAGAAACCGCCTGTTGCGCCAAAGCCGGAACCTAAACCGTTTCCTGAAACTGTCAAATCTCTAAGCTGGTCGTATGTTTCCCATAACTGAGCTTTTGCATCGCCACTTGCTGATCCAAATTTATTTGCTATTACTAAATAACTGTCATTTTTGTAACTCATCTAAACCTCTAATTATTCAAATGTTTTGTAAGTAGATTCAATATTCTTATCAATAACCTTTTTAACTGATTCCATCTCGGTTTGCAAGGCTTCTTGTTCTGTATCAAGTTGTCTTAAACGCAATTCAAGAGTTCGGTCTTGTTCCTGTATTTTTTCAGTCTTAGCATTGATATCCGCAATTTTCTTTTCGTAAACCTGCATATCATAATTGTACTGATTCATTGCATCATTATAAGCGTTTTCATCAGTCTTTGTCTCTGTACTTAATGTGTATGTTGCGGTTGTATCTTCATATCTTATACTTTGCGGACGTCCGGAATCATCTAACTGCACAAAAGCTCTTTGCTTTTGCTCTATTTTTGTTGAAACTTTTTCGGCATTAAACATTGTCAACTTATTTTGATTTTCTGTCGGTTTTGAAGGATCAGGTGCACTTTTTGCAGTATTTTGAAGATCTTCTAGTGTTGCAAAATATGTTTTTCCGCCAGATGTCCAAGTGTAAATATTATCGGAAGACGAAATACTTTCAGCCGGAAATTGTTTTTTAATCTGATCTAATGCCGTTTTTTGATCCGGATCAGAAGAGTCATAAGGGTGAACCTCATTATTTCCAACGTAAGCCGGAACATTATCGTTAATTTTATACGCACCCAAATCCGCAGTTCCGGCAACCGCCTTATTCAAATCTGTAAGAGTTGTAAAAGTCAATTTCCCATCAGTGTCTGTGTATGTGTAAACGCTATTAACATCAACACTTGCAAAACTTGGATAATCCTTAACAATTTGAGAATAAGCATCTTTCTGTTCTTGAACAGACGAATTATATTTTGTAACATTTTGCCCATTTACAGTATAAGCTTTTGTTGCAGCATCTTGTTTTACATTATCTTTCGACACAAGACTTTTTTCTGCCTTGATATCAAAACTAACTTGCGGATTTGTTTTTTTAGACATAATTCCTGTAAACACATCAGAGTAGTGGTGATGAGTAATTGAATAATTAAAGCCGTCCGGATCATTAATTAATTCAGACATATCTGTAATGGTCTCAGTATTAGTTCCATCTTGGTATGAATACTGCAAAGTCGTGTAATCCTGAGTACTAGGAGCTGTCGGAACTTCAAGCGCCAAAAGTTCATTAAACGTATTCGCACTCTGATTAGCCAATGCCGTTCTTGCTTGGTTAATCTGTTGTCCTTCATATTCAACGTTTGTCTTTCTTGCGGTCAAGCCTAAATATCTTGCCTGAGAAGCTGCCATGCCCATAAAGTTACTCTCCTTATTCTACCTGATTTATTTATAATGGAGTTTTTTATAAAGTCAACATTATATGTAAATTATACGGTACAAATCTAAAAATTTATATAATAAATCACACAAAATCATACATTTAGAGGAAAGAAACAACTAAATTTCAACTAAATTAATGAGTAAAAAATAAGACCGATTTTTTAATCGGTCTTTTATTTAATTCCTATCCTAAAAAAATTTTCCTATTCTTTTCCTATTGTTTTTGCTTTTCCTAAATTTCCTATTGATTTTCCAACAACTTGTTTTGAGCTTTCGGTTTATGCAATAAAATTAGTTCCAAACCTGCTTGCTCCATGGAAAAATGATTGCTTCATCATATCCACCAATGTCTTTTTGATAATGTGTTTTTTATGTAAGTCTATTGAATTAACAGCTTCTGCTGTTTCTTTATATGCATCTGTTACTGTATTTGAAAATAAAAACATAGTTGCCATTTCAAGACCTCTCTTTTTCTTTATTTAGCTCTCACTCTTATATAAAAAATTTTTGCAAAAAAATATTGACTTTTTATATACGATTTATAGAACTTTTGTTACATATCTTTACAAAGCATAAAGTTTTTAGTTGAAATTGCCGTTAATAAAGGCAGGTATCAGAAAGGAGAAAAATAATGGCAGATTCAATGAGTATCGGAAGTTCAACCTCAGGAGTTGATTACACTAAGTGGAAAAAACTTACACCTGAAGAAATTATAAAAGAACAAAGCAATGGAGAAGATATTCCATCAGAGATTGTCGCTTGGGCAGAACAAGTCGCTGCATTTGCACAAATTCCGGACGATGTAACTTATGAAGAAGTTCATGGTGATGTTGGACTTGATGCACTCGAAAGGTTGGGAATTTCACCAGAAGAGGAAGCACCTTTGACCGGAAATGCGGAACAACCGGTAGAAACCGTAGAGCCCGATGCTGTTCAAGATCCGGCAAGAGCCACAGAAGCACCACCGGAAGAAAATAATCCGTTTGCAAAATCGATTCCGGGACAGGCAGATGCTGAAAAACCGGCACCAAAAGCAGAAGATAAGGATAAAGACGTATTTACGCTTGCTGACACATCTTTAACTGCTGACTCGGAAGAAATTCGAAAAAGAAAAGAACGTAAAGGCCTAGTGTAAAGAGGCTATGGCTGATTTAACATCAGCAGACTTATAAATATAACTACCCGCAACCAAAGAATTTGCACCATAAGACGTGCAAATTCTTGCTGTTTCAGCATTAATTCCGCCATCAACCTGAATGACAAGATTTTTTGGTGCATTTGCCTTAATAACAGGAATTTTTTCTGCACAATCTTGCATAAATTTTTGACCGCCAAACCCTGGTTCCACAGTCATTACAAGAACTAAATCCAAATCGCTTAAATAAGGTAAAATAACTTCCGGAGAAGTTTTTGGCTTAATGGATAACCCCGCCTTAACTCCAAAAGATTTGATCAAATCAATTGTTGATTTTATATCTGAACCGCATTCATAATGGAATGTCAAAATATCCGCACCGGCTTTTGCAAACGCTTCAATATATTTTTCAGGGTTTTCAATCATCAAATGAACATCAAGCGGAAGTTTTGTAACTTTCTTGATTGACGCCACAACAGGCACTCCAATCGTAATGTTAGGCACAAAATGACCGTCCATGACATCAACATGAATCCAATCAGCACCATTGTTTTCGACAAGTTTTATGTCACGTTCTAAATTCGCGAAATCCGCAGACAAAATCGAAGGAGAAATATAAATCATTCGACAGCTCCAAGTTTTTTACAAGCTTCAAAAGCAGCGTGTTGTTCAGCCTCTTTTTTAGTCTTTCCAACACCTTTTGCAATAACATGTTTTTGATACGAAACTTCAATCTCAAAAGTCTTATCGTGAGCAGGTCCTGATTCTCCAACAAGTTTATATTCAGGAATTTCCTTAGTTAACCCCTGTGTGTATTCCTGTAAAATGGCTTTGGCATTGAATTTACAGAAATTTTTGTCAACATCTTCAATATATGGCATCAAAACCTTTTTTAAAAACGGAATAACTTCTTCAAACTTGTTATCCAAATAATACGCACCCAAAACAGCCTCAAAAGCACAAGCACAAACAGATTCAATATGTGCAAGTCCTTGTTTTGCCTCATGATGAGCCAAAATAATCAAATCACAAAAACCTGTTTTTTCGGCAATCTTTGACAAAGTATTATCAGAAACCACAATAGAACGAATTTTCGACAAGTCACCTTCGGTATAATCAGGATATTTTTTATAAAGAATATCAGATGTAGCCAACTTTAAAACAGCATCGCCAAGAAATTCAAGACGTTCATAGTTTTCAACATAAGGTAAATCCTTTTCCTTCGTAAAAGAAGGGTGTGTCAATGCACATCTAAACAAATCAATATTATCTATTTTTATACCAAAAATTTCTTCCAATTTATTTTTCATCTAAAATAAACCTTTTATAAAATTAGCGATATCATGTGAAAACACAAAGTATTTACAAAAATAATACATTACCGGAATTGTAAAAATAAAACTATCAGTTCTATCTAAAAATCCGCCATGCCCAGGAAGAGAATTTCCTGAATCTTTAACGCCCGCATCACGTTTCAATAAAGACTCGCACAAGTCACCGATTTGTGCAAATACAGTACATAAAAGCCCTGCAAGAATAGGAATATACCATTTGATATCCAGCATATAAACTTTGGCAATAAACAAACCAACAATACTAGCACCGATTACTGCACAGACAGCACCGCCAACAGAGCCTTCAATAGTCTTGTTCGGACTTACAACAGGTGCAAGCTTATGCTTTCCAAACTTTGTTCCGGCATAATAACAACCGACATCAGTCAAAAGGATTGAAGTAAACATCATTACAACAAAACCTAATCCGTCATTGAATTGTACAGAGTGCATATCTCGTAACAATTGCAAATGTAGAGGAAAATATCCGCAATAAACAAAACCTAAAATTGTTGTTGCGACATTGGCAATATAAGGTTGTCTACCTCTAAACAGCACCCACATAAACGCCATAAATGTACAAAGAATAAGAGCAGAAGCAACATATTCAACCCTGTCAAAATAAGTGATTATCGCAAGTAAAGCTTCTGCAACAAGAATGATTTTAAGGCTTGGATAAAAACCTTTATGTTCAAGAATTTTAACATACTCTTTTGATGCAAAAAATATTATTATTGACAGCAATAAAAGTAAGGGGATTCCGCCGAGCATAATACAGCCCATCGCAATTGTTCCCATTATAAATCCTGTCAACATTCTTGTTGCGTTTTTATTCAAGCCTTTTGTTTCATTCATTATACTGTCATAACCTCTTTTTCTTTGTCTGCAACAGCTTTGTCAATAATTCCGGTGTATTTGTCTGTTAGTTTTTGAATTTTATCCTGATTGTCTTTTACCATATCCTCAGGAAGATTTTCACTTTTTTCGATTTTTTTCAAATCATCAGTCATGTCACGACGAATATTTCTAATCGCAACCTTTGCTTCTTCACCGATTTTTTTAACGTCTTTTGCTGTTTCACGTCTTCTTTCTTCTGTTAAAGGAGGGAACGGAAGACGAATACAAATACCGTCACTGTTTGGAGTAATACCGATTTCAGCCTTGATAATAGCTTTTTCAATTTCTTTCAAAATAGTTTTGTCATAAGGCGTAATAACAAGAGTTGTACCGTCTTGAACAGTAACCTGTGACATTTGTCTTAGCGGAGTTGGAGCTCCATAATAGTCAACCAAAACTTTGTCCAAAATCATCGGATTAGCTCTGCCTGAACGGATAGACCCAAATTCTTTGTGAAGCTGTGTGATAGATTTTTCCATCTTTTCTTCACCGAACAAAAATAGTTCTTCAAGTTCCATTTTTACCTCTTTCTTTATATTTCAATTTTACGATTACTAATTTATATAAGTTCCGATTTCCTTGCCGTTTAAGATATCTGTAATACCGTCTTTTGCATCGAAATCAAATACAACAATCGGAATATTGTTTTGCTTGCACAACGCACAAGCTGATGTATCCATAACCTTCAAACCATTAATAATAATATCATCATAAGTTATTTTATCTAACTTTTTAGCATTCGGATTAGTTTTTGGATCATCTGTATAAACCCCATCAACGCCGTTTTTAGCCATAAGCATAGCTTCTGCATTAATTTCAGATGCTCTCAATGCAGCTGCTGTATCTGTCGTAAAGAACGGATTTCCGGTACCTGCTGCAAAAATCACAACTCTTCCTTTTTCCAAGTGCCTAATTGCACGATATCTGATATACGGTTCAGCTATTTGATTCATTGCAATTGCACTTTGAATTCTACAAGGAATGTCCATCTGATTTAATGTACTTTGCAATGCAACCGCATTCATTACTGTTGCAAGCATTCCGACATAATCGCCAGATGCTTGATCCATGCCAAGTTTTGCACTGTTTTTCATGCCTCGAAAGATGTTTCCGCCACCGACAACAACAGCGACTTCTGCGCCAAGTTTACGCGCTTTTTCAATCTCTTCCGCAATCATTCTGACTGGTTTTTGGTCTATACCAAACTGTTGATCTCCTAATAGCGCCTCTCCGCTTATTTTTAATAAAATTCTCTTATATTTCATTGGATACCTCTTTTCCAAAATACTACCGCAAAACAAGGATATTGTAAAGCTGTTTACAAAGAATTTATGTTCAATGAAAACTAAAATTTCAGCATTCATAATTCACAAATTATATTTATTATGTCCTGCGCGGACAGTGGGAACTTTTTGTGTAAAAAAATCCAGCCGTCCGCGTAGGACACCACATGTTAAGTTTTATTAACGCAATAAAACACCCTGATATCAATACTTTCCAAAATTTGTATATATTTTTTGCATAAAAAATAGCACTTTTTTAAATCAAATTGTTTTTATTAAAGTATAGCGAACTGTTAATAGATAAAGAAAAGGAGAATATATGGCACGCGTACTAATTTCAATGCCCGAAGAATTTTTGCAAAGAATCGATCAAGTTGCAGATGGAGAAAACAGATCTCGCAGTGAATTAATTAGAGAAGCTCTTCGAACTTACATTTACAAACAGAAAGTCAGACAATCGACAACTTCCGCTAAAAATGCAGAATTGTTAGAAGCTTTGTTAGAGTAAGACCACGAAAGTGGTCTTTTTATTTAGTGAGAAGTGAAACGTGAAAAGTGAAAAGACTTTTACAGATGCTATCGCATCAAAATTTATTTTTTGAACAAAGTGAATGAAATGGAGTTTTCACTTTTCACGTTTCACTTCTCACTAAATGTAAACTTTCCTTCATAAACTCGCAAAAAAAATCTTGATGTTTTTTTATTAATAGTGTAATATTAAATTCTGAGGTAAGTGTGTATGACAAAATATATTCGTCCGCAAAAAGGTAATTTGCACAAAATTAAAGTTAGTGATATTAATTTTCCACTTCCTGAACTTAAAGTTCATAAAGAATCAAAAGCTGTTGCACTTGGAAAGTGGTTTATAAATTGGATTGAAAACGATAAATCCGTAAAACCGAATTATTTGCTCCCATCTAAACCGGAGCTTGCTTATATGCTTGGAGTTAGTATAGGAACAGTGCAAAATGCCATCAGATACATTGAAGATCTTGGTTATGTCGAAGCAAAACAATGTATGGGAACACTTATCAAAGACAGAAATGCAGAAAATCAAGAAGTTCGCAAAAAAACTGCTAAACGGGAAGTTGCCGTAAATTCTATTAAACAATATATAATTGTAAACAAACTTCAAATCGGATCTATCTTGCCGGCGTCAAGAAATTTGGCTGAAGCCATCGGATATTCCGACAATACGACAAGACTTGCACTTGAACAGCTGGGAGTTGACGGAGTGTTGGAACATAAGTTCAAATATTCGCACGATAGCGGTTGGCATGTTATGACTCTTGATTTTACACTTGACGAGTCAATCGACGTTAATCAAACACTCGTAAAGAAAGTGGAAGATGACTTGAAAAATTATATAGTTCAAAATCTTAAAATTGGAGATAGAATTCCGGCACACGAAGAATTGTCAAAATTATTCTCAGCGAGCGGAAAAACTGTTCACGATGCTCTTAAAACTCTTATCGACGAAAGGATTTTATTACCACGCAGAGGCAGATATGGTACTACTGTTATAAAAATGCCAAATGATAACTATCTTGACGAGAAAAAAGAAACATCAATCTTTGCTCCTGCACCTGATACAGCATTCTACTATTACGAAAGAACGCAAAACCACATAAAAAAACTAATTGCTGAGAATTATTCAATCGGCTCAAAACTTCCGTCTATTAACGAATTTGCAAAACAGCTTGATCTTAGCCCGAACACTATCAGAAAAGCGTTCAATAATCTTGCCAAAGAAGGTTACTTAGCATTTTCAAGAGGTCGTTACGGCGGAACTTTTGTGATTGATATTCCGGAAACAGAAGAACAAGCTTTTAAATGGCTTGCCGTAAACCCTAAATATGCAGAAGTTTTGGATAATTAAAAAAAGTTAGACTGATGTAAACTGAAACCCTAAAACCGACTTTTTTACTTTGTCTAGTTTTAGGGTTTCAATTTTTCGATTTAAACTTGTGAGAAACAAGTGTAAACAATTTAATACAACTAATTCATTTTTAATGTTTGCAAAGCAATTTGTTCTGCATTGTTTGCCCTCATCATAGCCGCATCAGCAGAAGACGTATCTGCTTGTTTATTAACAACAACACCTTGTGGAGATGGAATATAAGTCCTTACAGGTTCAGTCGTTTTCTTCAAAGATTGATTTCCTGTGGCATTAGGAGTTGCTTGAAAACCATTTTGCGGTTGGTTTCTATACTTATTCAACATATTTGATGGGCTCTGTTGTCCGTTTAAAGGTTGTTGATTTTGAGGCTGCATGTTTTGCTGCTGAGTTTGTTGCATCGCTGTTTGTCGTTGTTGAGCCTGTTGTTGAGCTTGTTGCATTTGTTGAAGCTGTTGTGCTTGAAGAGCTTCGGCTTGCTTTTTGGCAGCTTCTTCTTCCTTGCCTTCATCAAGAATAGATTTTTTCGGTTTGCCGAACAACAAGTGAGAACCTTTTACGGCAATCTTATTGAACACTGGAAGTAGAACCATCATACCCAAAATAATTCTCATTGGATACCCTGCCATCTGTTTCATACCGAATTTAGGGTGTTTGAACAAGTCTTTAATTTTGTCTAATACACCGTTTCTAACAACTGCCTTTTTATCATAAGGTCTAATTTGTTCCAATCCAACTGTTACAGTGCGTCCAATACTTTTTAATAATTTTGTAAATGGATTTTTAGTTCCGGCATTACGTAAATCTTTCAAGTTGTTGCGAGAAGCCTTCCAAGCTGCTTTGTCTTTAAATCCGCCAGCCATAGCTGTTTCGTTATGGAGTTTTAAAGCTTTCCTGTATGCCTCTAATTTTTGCTTATCCATACCAATGTACTGCAAACCACCGATGTGGTGCATTAATTTAAGCGCAAACGGCATACAAACGAAGAACGAAACCATTTCAGTGAAGCGTTCCATAAATGATTTGAATTTTTCACTGCCGCCACCTTCTGTTTTTATAGTTTTATAAATTACGTCAGCCAAATATCCTGCCTGCATAATCGCAACAAATTTTCCGCCTGCAACACGGTTTGTAGCACCTTCAAGGACCATATTAGAATATTTCAATAAACCTTTTCCAAAAGCGGTTTTAGGTAATTTTTTGTCTAATCCGAGATTTTTTACAACTTTATGAAGTTCTGGATTTTCAGCTGGATCATAATTACCAAGCGATGCCGCAAATTTATTTGCAAACTCTGTTGTATGTACTTCTCGACCGAATAAGAATTTTTTAATTTTTCCTGCCATGCTAGAATTTGAGCCCCAAATTCTAGCTAACATATTTTTATTAGCATTATTTGTTGCTTCTAGTATTTCAGGAAGATATTTGTGATGTTCTTTTATTATTTTTTCGTAAGTAGCAAAATCTTTAAAGCCCCATTCAAAAGCTTTCATATCTTTTAGTTTTGCTATTTTGGCTTCCGGAGTTAATGCCTTAAAGTCGGCAATTTCTCTTGCAATTTGTGCAGGAGTCAGTTGTTTTCTTGAGTTTTTCAAAATTGTTTCAACTTCTGCATTTTGGAGGATTTCTGCACGAGCTTCTTTGGTTGTTGCCTTAGAAATTAAATCTTTAAAATTTTTAATTTCATCAGGTTTTGCACCATAGCAATCAAGATCTTCAACGTGTTTTAATGCATCAGTAAATTTTTCGCCTGGTTGTCCATAATCTTGCATTAAGATTCCTGACATACTCATATATTGATCCAGAACTATGCCAAGTTCTGGACGGGACGGTGTATATGCAAAAGCTTGTAAAATTTTTGATTTCCCAACAATATTATTTTTTATGAATTTTTTTACACTATTATAGCCACTTGCAATTGATTGTCCAAAAGATGATTTCGCAAACTTGTTTTGTGTTGTGAAATCTGCAATGTCATCACCAAATTTACCTATTTTGTGAAGGACTGTATCATTAAAATCGCCACGACATTTTTTGTTGTAATAATCCATGCCTTGGCTTATAGCAAACCAAGTAGGAACAGCAATTGCGCCTGTATATATCATTCCCTTCGGGTCATCTGTTGTTTCTGAGACCCTGCCTGCAACATAGGAATCCTGTATATTTTGCTTCAACAACTCAGGATTAGCCTGCATACTCTGCTGGTTTTGTGTTTGAATTCCAGCTGTTTGTGCATGCGACATCGCCTGAAATTGAGGTATTTGTTGTTTTTTAGTCAAATCGTTTTCGAGCATAATAATCCAATTTTTCCCTATATTATTATAAAAACAAAAAGCATAAAAATATTGCGTTTTTGACCATTATATGAAGAAATGTAACAAGTTAAGCCTTTTGTGAAATTCAACAACTTGTATATACTTTATATATACACAAGCACTTAATAAGAAGAATGAGAGGCATAAAATGGCAGTAGCAAATTTAAAAAAAATTGACGACAAACTTAAAAACATTTATGAAAATCAAGTTACAGTCAATAATAATCAGCCATTTGAAGATCGTTCCGAACTTTTATTTGCCCAGATGAATTTCATCGCAATGGCAAATAAACAAGCTTTACATTTAATCTAACATTTTAACTCCAATTAATTTTTCCCCTACAAATTTTCACCTGATTTCATTTTGAAATCAGGTTTTCTTTATTTTTTTAACAATTACTATAATTTCCAAATAAAAAAGACCAACTTGTCGTTAGTCTGGGAAAAGGGAAAGGAAACAATATTTTTTGTGAGTAGTGAATGGTGAGTAGTGAGTGGTTCTTTTCATTCGCTAACGCTCAAAAAATTTAATAGTGAATATCTGAAATGGTCTACTCACTATTCACTATTCACCATTCACTTGGCTAGTTCCTAGCCAAAAGTCTTGAATGTTGACTCAGTATTCTTTTCGATTACTTTTTGAACTGATTCCATTTCAGTTTGAATTGCTTTTTGTTCTGTATCAAGTTGTTTCAA
>CAKUZO010000022.1 GCA_934717895.1 uncultured Candidatus Melainabacteria bacterium
ACATATAAGTAAATTTTGGTTTATTATTATTGACAATTTACACACATCTATTAGATAATATAATAATAGAAATCAGAAAGGCTGGAATTTAAATGGGAAAAGTTATATTAACAGGTGACAGACCGACTGGTCGACTTCATATCGGGCATTATGTAGGTTCTTTGAGGGAAAGAGTTGCTCTTCAAAATACAGGAGATTTTGATAAAATTTTCATTATGATTGCCGATGCTCAAGCACTTACTGATAATGCAGAAAATCCTCAAAAAGTTCGTGATAACATTATTGAAGTGGCTTTGGATTACCTTGCTTGCGGGATTAATCCTGAAAAATCTACCATTCTTATTCAGTCGATGATTCCAGAATTAACAGAATTGACTTTCTATTACATGAATTTGGTAACAGTTGCAAGAGTTCAAAGAAATCCGACTGTTAAAACCGAAATCAAAATGAGAAATTTTGAAATGAACATTCCTGTCGGCTTCTTTGTTTACCCGATAAGCCAAGCAGCAGACATTACAGCTTTTGGAGCAACGACAGTCCCAGCCGGAGAGGATCAAAAACCTATGCTTGAACAGTGTCGAGAAATTGTTCACCGTTTCAATAATGTTTATGGCGAAACTCTTGTGGAACCGAATATTATGCTTCCTCAAAACAGTGCTTGCCTTAGACTACCGGGGCTTGACGGTAAAGCTAAAATGAGCAAATCTCTTGGTAATTGTATTTATTTGTCAGATGAAGCAGAAGATATTAGAAAAAAAATCATGTCTATGTACACTGATCCAAACCACTTGCGAGTTGAAGATCCAGGAAATACAGAGGATAATCCGGTATTTATATACCTAGATGCTTTCTGTAAAGATGAAGATTTTGCTGAATTTTTACCTGAATACAAAAACTTAGATGAATTAAAAGCACATTACCAAAAAGGTGGGCTTGGAGATGTTAAGGTAAAGAAATTCTTAAATAGCGTTATCCAAAAAGAACTTGCACCTATTAGAGAACGCAGAAAACTTTGGGAACAAAAGACTCCGGAAGTTTACGAAATTTTGAGAAAAGGTACTCTTGAAGCCAAAGAAGTTGCTGCTCAAACACTTCATAACGTTCGAAATGCAATGAAAATCAATTACTTTGAGAATTAATTTAATTAACATATAACTAAAAAACGACATAGGCAAAACTTATGTCGTTTTTATTTGTAACTTTATCTTTTACTATTAAACATTACAAAGTAACTTTTGGCTTTGGAGATCTTTTCATTTTTTGTTGTTCTTCAAGACGTTTTTGTTTATAACCGTATCCTGCATAAATTAAGACTCCGATTAACAACCAAAGTGGGAAGTACAATGATGATGTTGTTAAAAACTTCATTGAAAATATCATCAAACCACCACAGGTAATAATCCCTAATATCGGGAATACCGGAGAAAATGGAACTTTAAACGGTCTAGGTCTATCAGGATCTGTTTTTCTTAAAATCAAAACCGCAATACAAATTATTATAAAAGATGTAAATGTTCCAAAATTACAAAGTTCTGCTGATATATTTAAATCCATGAACAAAGCACAAACAACAACGACGATTCCTGAAATCCAAGTCAAAACGTGCGGTGTTCTATATTTTTTGTGAATTAATCTCAAAGATTTAGGTAAAAATCTATCTCTGCTCATAGCATACAAAATTCTGGTTGTTCCTAATTGATAAATCAAAAGTACAGATGTCAAAGCACAAAGTGCACCAATAGATATCAAACCGGCAAACCAATCCATTCCGATAGCCCTCATTGCATGGGCGATTGGAGCCTGAATATCAATGTGTCCGAGAGGAACATTTCCTGTCAAAACAAGTGCCACACAAACATATAAAATTGTACAAATTATAAGTGTACCAAGAATCGCAATAGGTAAATCTCTCTGCGGATTTTCTGTTTCTTCTGCTGTTGTAGAAATTGCATCAAAACCGATATATGCAAAAAAGATTAAAAACGCCCCCATAAATACACCTTCAAATCCATTCGGTGCAAATGGAGTCCAATTTTCAGGCTTGATGTAAAATGCTCCAACAATGATAAATGAAATTATCATAAACATGTTTACACCAACCATTATACTTGCAAATCTTGTAGATTCCTTGACTCCTTTAATCAGAAGTACTGTCAGCAAGAGCACAATTACCATTGCAGGTAAATTTATTGCAACAGGAATTTTGTCAAATAAAAACGGCATTTGAGTATGTGGATCAAGTCCAAACTTGTCACAATATGAAAGCATAAAGCGATAATCATTTCTTAACCATAACGGGAAATTAACAACAAATGCGGGTAAGATATGCTTAAATCCTTTCAAAAATTGAACAAAATAACCAGTCCATGCACAAGCAACGGTGATATTCCCGATTGCGTATTCAAGCATTAAAATCCAACCAACAAGCCATGCCATAAATTCGCCCATTGTTGCATAAGTATATGTATATGCACTTCCGGCAACAGGAATCATAGCCGCAATTTCAGAATAACATAGTGCTGAAAAGACACACGCAACTGCCGCCAAAACCATTGAAATTACAATTGCAGGGCCGGCTCCAACACTTTCCGGTCCTCCTTGAATAGCAGTTCCGATGATTGTAAAAATACCGGTTCCAACAACGGCACCAATTCCTAAAACAATTAAGTCAAATACATTCAAAGTCTTTTTTAACTCTGATTTTTTACTCACAGCTATTAATTCGTCGGGGCTTTTCTTTTTTAAAGCATTTTTTATGATTGATTTTAATTCCATTATTTCATCATTTCTTGTTTTTTCTGTTCTACTTTTTCAATATGAATTTTATTTTCGTTAAGTCTGTTTTTTACAAAACCGTATAATAAATATATTATAGCACCAAAACCTAACCAAACAGGGAATAACAAAGCTGAGCCTGATGGTTGCATTGATTTGTAAATCATTAATCCGCCGCAACAAATAATCCCTAATGCCGGAGTTACAGGCGAAAACGGTACTTTAAACGGTCTTGGTCTGTCAGGATCTGTTTTTCTCAAAATCAAAACTGCTACACACACAATAATGAAAGATGTGAATGTTCCATAGTTGCAAAGTTCTGCTGCAACATCAAGATTTAAAGTTAAAATTCCAACAACAGCCAATAGTCCGACAGTCCATGTCAAAAGAGCAGGAGTGTGGAATTTCGGGTGAAGTTTTTGAAATCTTTGAGAAATGAAGTGATCTCTGCTCATTGCGTACAAAATTCTTGTGGCAGCCATTTCCAAGACCAACAATACTGATGTCAAACCGGCAAGTGAACCGATTGAGATTAAGCCGGCAGCCCAGTTCATCTTTAACATAGTCATGCAATAAGCCATAGGAGCTTTCAAAAATGCCATAGGAACAGCTCCTGACGTATCTTGCAAACCTGTCAGAACAAGTGCAACTAAAACATAAACAATAGTTGTAATTATTAAAGATCCGATAATCCCGATTGGCAAGTCTTTTTGAGGATTTTTACATTCTTCGGCAGCTGTTGCCAATGCATCAAATCCAATATATGCAAAGAAGATTAAAAAAGCACCGGCGAAAATTCCAGCTGCACCATGTGGTGCAAACGGTGTCCAGTTTTCAGGTCTTACAAAGAATGCTCCGGCAACAACAAATAACGCAATTACAGCAAGTTTGATGAATACCATTACGCCAGCCATTTTAGTAGAATCTTTTGTTCCTTTTACCAAAATCATTGTTATTAATAAAACTATAAGAATTGCAGGTAAATTAATACAAATAGGCATTCCAAACAATGTTGGAATATGAACAGACGGATTATCTGCAACAATTTTTGCAGCAGAAAAAGCGTCATTTACTAACCAAACAGGAGGGTGAGCCAACCATGCCGGTAAAACGTGTTCAAAACCACTTAAAAACTGAACAAAGTGGTTTGACCAAGCACAAGCTACGGCAATAAACCCGATAGCGTATTCGAGCATCAAAACCCAACCAACCATCCAAGCGGCAAATTCGCCTAATGTTGCAAAAGTGTATGTGTAAGCACCACCCGCAACCGGAATCATTGTTGCAAATTCTGAATAGCATAATGCTGAAAAAATACACGCAAATGCTGCGATTATCATTGAGATTACAAGAGCAGGTCCGGCTCCCAAAGATGAACCATCAGCGCTTCCAGCAGCAGCAATTCCGACAACTGCAAAAATTCCGGATCCGATAATTGCACCTACACCCAGAATTATTAAATCAAATACTCCAAGGGTCTTTTCTAACCCCTCAGCTTTTGCTTCTGCAAGCATCTCATCAGGATTTTTAATCCTTGTAATTGTCTTTAAAAAGTTGCGAGTAAATGTCGCACGGTGAAATTTTTCAGCCATCTATCTTCCTTATATTCTTATATTGTTATTTTTTACAAAGAGGAAATCCCATTTCTTCTCTTTGTGCTACATATAGTCTTGCAACAGCAGATGCCATTGTTCGAACTCTGTTAATAAAGTTAATTCTTTCATCTTTACTGATTACGCCTCTCGCATCAAGCAAGTTGAATGTGTGAGAACATTTCAAAACGTAATCATAAGCAGGCAAAACAAGTTTCGCATTAATACAATTATCAACTTCTTTCTGATACAAATCAAATGCTGTAAACAAAGCTTTTGAATCGCTAACTTCAAAGTTGTATTTAGATTGTTCAATCTCATTTTGCAAGTAAATATCGCCATATTTCAATGTATCATTCCACATAATATCGTAAACTGATTCTTTATTTTGAAGATACATTGCGATACGTTCCAAACCATAAGTCAATTCAAGCGCAACCGGCTTAACCTCAACCCCGCCAACTTGTTGAAAATATGTAAATTGAGTAATTTCCATACCGTCAAGCCAAACTTCCCAGCCTACACCGGCAGCGCCAAGAGTTGGAGATTCCCAGTTGTCCTCAACAAAGCGAACATCATGTTCTTTCAAGTCAATCCCCATTGCTTCCAAACTCTGTAAATAAAGTTCTTGCGCATTGTCAGGAGAAGGTTTCAAAATAACCTGAAATTGATAATAATGTCCTAATCTGTTAGGGTTTTCACCATATCTTGCATCTGTCGGACGTCTGCAAGGTTCAATCATTGCAGTGTGCCAAGGTTCAGGTCCCAATGAACGCAAAAACGTTGCAGGGTTCATTGTAGAAGCACCTTTTTCGATATCGTAAGGCTGTTGAATAATACAGCCGTAATCCGACCAAAATTTTTGTAAATTAAAAACCAGTTCTTGAAAATTTAAAGCCATAACATATTCCAATACAATTGTACTAATTACACTTATTTGCACGCACAATTTTCTACGTGCTTGTCTATACTACGACGAACATAGCAAAATTGCAAATTTTATGTTAAATATATTAAGGATAGCGAATGGAGAAGTTATGGCTGATAAAATTATAATATTTTCTGGGAAACAGTACGCCGGCAAAGACACAGCCGCAAAAATTTTACTTGATTCCATGCCGGAATTTAGAAGATGTGCGATGGGCGACATAATTAAATTAACTTATGGAAAAGAAAAAGGTTTGACTTATGATGAAATTGAAAAGAACAAAGCCAAATATCGCGCAGATTTGATTACTCTTGGGAATTGGGGACGCTCTCAAAGCCCTGATTACTGGCTTCAAAAGATTGTTGAGCAAGAGGGGAATATTGTTGTTACTGATGTTAGAATTCCGCATGAATATGATGTTTTCAAAAAAGCAGGTGCGATTTCTATAAGAATTGAAGCAACACGTGACGTGCGTGCAAGTCGAGGGCAATTAATCGGCGAAGATGATATTACAGAAATAGGACTTGATAATATAACAGACTGGGATTACATTATTGAAAACAATTTAAGCTATGAACAACTTAAATCCAATGTTTTGGCGATAATTAGCGATATTAAAAAGCGAACAAAATAAATATTTCATTATTCTACTTTGTTTACATTTCTTAATATATTTAAAATTCAACGCAATTTTGCAGAGAAAAAATTTTTTATATAAGTAAGGTAGGTAAAAACAGGTAGGTTAATTATGAACATCAGTTCAATGGGTTCTTATATTAAGCGTGGACTTAAAATGTATCCAGATTTCGTTTTGGGAACAGGAAACGAGCCATTTGTTAAAGCTTTACAAGATACTGTGAAAAACAGGGGTTCTCAAAACTATTTTAGTTCTGTTTGGGAAGGAACTAAAAAAGGATTTCTTGCATCTGAGGAACATAATGCTAAAATGCTTGAACGAGATGGGAACTTCTTTAAAAGTACTTGGAAAGCACTAAAAACAACTCCTCATAAGATAAGCCAAGGTTGGAAAGTTGGAGGACAACTTGCAGAAAAAGCCGGTAAGACAGGTTTATCAAAATTCTGGGCAAAAACCAAAGGCGCACTAGGAGGTTTAGGCAAAAGAATGCCATTAATTGGAACTTTGCTGGTTGCTGTAACAGAGATTCCGAATTTATTTTCTGCATTTAAAGATTTAGGCTTAGTTGGTGGCGTTTTAGAAACCGGCAAAACAGGGCTTCGCCTTGGGGCTGGCATGACATGTGCAGCACTAGGTCAAGCACTTGTTCCGATACCTGGCATTGGAGCTTTAATCGGCGGTCTTGTTGGGTATATGGCAGGTGACTGGATAATGAGCAAAATTGTTGGCAAGTCTTATTCAGAAAAGCAAGCTGAAGCCGCAGAAAAACAACAAGCAATGGTTCAAAATTCAGAACAACAAGGAATGCAAATACCGCAAACAGGTCTAGCAAATTCATCAAATCAAATTGCACAAAATACTAATGTACCACAACTAAATATTCCTGCCCCAACTGCAACAGAACAAGATTTGATGTTGATGAAACAACAATTATACGGAAGTAGTAATGCAATGAGTGACGACTTTATGGCAAATATGTCCGGTATCACTAATCCATTCGGAAAAATGAATTATATATGTTAAACCATAAAATCCTCTCATTAAAGAGAGGATTTTTGTTAATTTTAGTTTTTGTTAACAATTCTTAATACAAGACTAAATTTTAGCAATTTAAGATAGAAATCATTTTTATATAATATATACGGGGAATATAAAAGGGAATAAAAAATGACAATTGATGCGACAAGAGAAGCTTCAATTAAGCACATCTCTGACTATGTCTACAATGTGCAGGAAGTTGAACCTAATAAAACAACAAAAGAAGAATTACAGGAATTAGGACAAAATATTGTATATGGTGTTCCTATGATGGTTGCTTTACCAACTGTAATGAAGCTTGGGCAAAAACCATATTCTGTTTGGAAATATATGCAACAAAATCCTGGAATAAGCTGGTCACAAGCTAGTGATTTTTTGGCAGCACAAAGAGCACAGGAAAAACAAGCTTTGCAATATTTGAAAGCCCCAAACAGCAGATGGTTAACTTTGAAAAACAAACACCTGTTTAACAGAGTCCAAGACTTGAAAGGCATAATTCCAAGCTATGACATTAATCAAGATATTTCTAAATTACAAGGGAAAGATTTAATAAAATACCAAAATGCTCAACGTAGCTCCAGATACTATGGAGAAGCAAGAAAACTTATTGAAGAAGCAAAAGCTAAAAAAATGACAGGAGCCGAATTAAAAGCTCAACTCAAAAAGATTTATGCAGCAATGCGTAAAGGCGACGCTCGGGTAAGCGCTGCAATGGAAAAAGGTTTACTAAAACCGACCTCAAAATTTGGTGCAGCTAAACATTGGTTAAAATCCAAAACCGGCGGATATAAATTTGAAAGCAAAATGTTAAAATCTGTAAAAGGAGCAAATGCTTTAAGAACAGCTTGCAAATTTGGGAAAGGTGCCGGTCTAATGGCTGTAATTGAAGGGGTTATGGAAATTCCAGATATTATCTCAGCATTCAAAATCGATTCAAAACGAGGTACAAAACAACTTACCAAATCAACCGTAAAAGTTGGAGCAAGTGTTCTTGGTTACGCCGCAGGTGCAGCAGCGACAGGTGCAGTTATTGGTTCAGTAGTTCCGGGAATAGGTAACGTCGTCGGTGGCATAATAGGATTTGCAGGCGGTTTGATTGGCGGTTGGTTAACATCAAAAGTAGCCGGAAAAGTTATGGACAAAGTGATGGGTGAAAAAAATTCATTGAATAAATCAGAAGCACAACTTTATGCAGAAGAAGAAAATCAAAAAAATAAACTAGCTGCCGAGGAAGCTGCTAAAGCCGCAGCAACTTCAAATGAAACACTAGACCAATTACTAACAATGGCAAACGAAAAATGTAACCAAGAAGGTAGCTGGTCATCACAAGAGGTCTTGGATTCATTTGATAAACTGGTAAAAGAACGAGAATCTAGTATTCAGCAAGGAGATTATACTACTAACGTTGATACAAGCTTAGGCGAACAAACAATTCAAGGAACAGATGATTGGTATTTACATCAATTAAACAATTTGGGAAGAAATTTTTCTTTTGTTCCTGTTGCACAATCTGTTTCTAACTCAGCAGAAAACATTTACAATTACGGACAAAATCTTTATCTAAACTGGTAACTTAATAAAAATAAAAAAAATAAAAAGAACCGTCGATATTGGCGGTTCTTTTTATTTGATTAAATGTTTTTGGCTACACAGCAGACACATGGAAATCACGTTCCGCATGACTTGTAGTCGTACCTAAAAATAAACTTAAAAATTTGTCGATAGATTTTTCCATAGTGGAAATTTCATCTTTTAATGCTTTGTAGCTTTCTTCTTTAACATCTTTTAGTGCGTTTTCAAAAATTTCGTCATGATACATATTCTCATATCTCCTTTTAATTACTTTGCAAAAATGCAAATCTACTTCACATATTCCCATAACGGCATTTTTTCGAACAAACTTTAACAATTTAAATAATTTTGTTACAAAATTTAGCAATTCTACAAAATAATTTTAGTTTAATGTAGAATATTAGAAATATAGGGGAATAGAATGACCACAGATTTTCTAACAAGTTACGACTATTATTCAAGCAGACGTGATATGGAAGTAATATCACAGATAGTAGAGTCTTTGAAAAAGATTTTAGAGGAAGATAAACACCAACCTCAGCCGTTGTTTTTGAAAACATCAGACAACTTAATTTTGAACATTGCAAGAAAAGTTGTTCAAGAAAAGAAAAAAACTTTTCTTATTGGTATTACAGGCGAGAGTGCTTCCGGAAAAACTGTTTTTGTTGATAATACTATAAAAGCATGTATTAAAGATAAAAAAGAAGGAATTTATACTGTAATTCGTTGCGATGACTATTACAAAGATACTTCCAAAGAATTAAAAGAAGCTGGAAGTTATGAGGAGTTATTCAAAACAGGGTTTAGTTTTGACACTCCTGATGCAATTGATTTGGATTTAATGAAAAGTCATTTGGTACAATTGAAAGCCGGCAACGCAATTACATCACCTCGTTACGACTTTGTAACTTGCATTTCAGACCCGAACGGGGATATTAAAAAGCCCGCAAAAGTTGTTTTAACAGAAGGTTTGTACGTACTAAACGAAGGTGTTCGTGACATTATGGACGTTAAAGTATATGTTTATACTCCACTGGAAGTTATCAAAGACAGGTGGTACAAACGTGCAGAACTTCGCGGAAAAACCGGAGCTGCCGCTGATTTACAATTCCAAGATGTTAATAAAACAGCTCAACAATATATTCGTCCGGCTTATCAGATATCAGATGCAGTTATTAATGGTATGGTGTCGCAAGAATATATTCAAGAAATTACAGATAAAATATTTAATACATTAGAAGAAATAGTATAGACAACTGACGTTTTTCTTGAAATTTGTTGTAAAATGATTAAATGATAAATATGTTAAAAAAGATATTTGTTTTATTCATTTTATTAATTGGCTCATTTGGTTCGGCAGAAACTTTAAAAGCAGGAGTTTCCAAAATGGGCGCTGTTCCAAACTCATTCTATGGAAGTTGGCGAGTTGTTGCAAAATTAGATAAACAGTCCGGTTCTGCTTATTTTAAACCTCAAGCGGTAGATTTTTGGAACTTATCACGCACAGGCGACGTCATAAATTTAAACAATCCGTTTACGGGAGCAGATGCAACTATTAAATTGGATTATGTTGAAGGAAATCTGATAAGATTTACAAAATCAGGAGATTACGACGGAAATAAAAAATTAACAGATACAGTAGATTTAAAAATAGTTGGGAATTCTTTTACCGGAGTAAATTACCTAACACTTGAAACTTATTCATACAAAGATAAATCGTTAATCAGAAAAGATACTGCAACTTACATTCTGAAAGGCGAAAAACTCTCAGGCATGAGCATTACAGGGGAATAGATTTATGGAAAGAAAGATTTTTGATATTATTATATTAGGCGGAGGACCTGCCGGATTTTCATCAGCGATTTACGCAGCCCGAGGAGCTGTTTCGACAGCAATTGTCGACATAAATATGCTAGGTGGACAACCTTCAAACTACCTTGAACTCGAAAATTATCCGGGGTTCCAACTTGTAGGTGGATATGATTTAATGGAAAAATTTGAAGAGCACGCTGATAAATTTGGGGTTAAAAAATTTCCGATGCAGGAAATTACAAAGATAGATTTAGCTAAAAAGAAAATTTATACAAAAGAATACGAATTTTCGGCAAAATCAATAATTATTGCAACTGGAGCTCAACCGATGAAACTTGGTGTAAAAGGCGAAAAAGAGTTTATCGGGCGAGGTGTTAGCTATTGTGCAGTATGCGATGGGGCTTTTTACAAAGACAAAATTGTCGCAGTTGTCGGAGGCGGAAATTCTGCAATAGAAGAAGCTATGTATTTGACGAAATTTGCAAAAAAAGTTTATGTAATTCATCGAAGAGATAAACTGAGAGCTGATAAAATTCTCCAAGAAAAAGCCTTTAAGAACCAAAAAATTGAATTTATTTGGAACTCGATTGTGCTTGAAATACAAGGGGAAAATACTGTAAAATCAATTGTTTTAAAGAATTTACAAACAGATAAAATGTCTGAATTAAAAATTGATGGTATTTTCCCATATATTGGAATTTCTCCGAATACAGAGCTTTTTTCAGGTCAATTAAATCAAGATAAATATGGATTTATTATTACAGATACAACTATGGCAACGTCAGTTGATGGAGTTTATGCAATAGGAGATGTTCGTAACACTCCTCTTCGACAAGTTGTAACGGCAGCCTCAGATGGAGCGATTGGCGCAACTTATGCGCTTCGATATATTGAGCAAACGGAAGAAATTGAGGTTAAATTGTAAACATTTGTAAATATTTGTAAATAAATTGCATAAACTAACAAAATAATTATTTCACGTGTCTTAATGTCGACATACAAAAAGGAGATACATTTATGCAAATTAATTCAAGTTTAAATTCTGTTCCTCAGAGTACATCTTTTGGGAAAAAATATCCATTTGGCGATATTATGTCAATTATGTCAGCTTGCTATGCAGGAAACACAAAATCAGTTAATAAAACTTGCGCTTCAATTGTTGGCAAAGAAGTTGGCGACATCGTAAGTCAAAGAGCAAATTTTAATAAAGCAAGACAGTTATTAATCACAAAACATTCTGATTTGTGTCCAACAGCTGCAAAATTCGCAAACGCTATTGATGCAGAAAATTCAAACCACTATGCAATTACGGCTAAAAGAATGAAAGAAATCGTTAATGCTGAGGCAAAAGATTTTGGAAGCAAATCAATCGATATCAACGTTTAAGATTTTAAAATATAAATAATAAAAAACGGTGGAGGTAATTATAACCTCCACCGTTTTTTATTTTATTATTTAACAAGGTTTTTCAAATTTTTTAAACCTTTAAATGCATCTTGCATTTGCTGTTTAGATTCTGCTGCTTGTGTTCTTTGTTCTTCCATGTGGTTGTTAAAAGCTTCCTTTTTCTCTTGAACGGCATTTTTCACAGCTTGTTTTGTCTCTTTAATCTGTTCTTTCATTGTTGTTTTTTGAATAGCTGACATATCACATGTTGATAGCCATTTGAACGATTTAACAGAACTTCTGCTTTCTACCCCACCATTAAAGACAACTTTGAAATCTTTATGATTTTTACTACCAGTCGACAAAGCTGGAATTGCTGCAATATTTTCTCCTTTCGGATTTGTTGTAAGAGCATTTATAATATTTCCTGTTGCCGTCCCAAATTTAGGGATATAAGACGTCAGTTTCGTTACAGACAAATCTCCAAGCGGCCCTAATACAGATACAACTTCTGCTGACAACCGTCCTAATACAATAACGTTTGCAGTAGCATTTAGCAAATTGTATTTTCCGGTAATATGGTATGACATGCTAGGACCTGATGTATTTATAGGAGCAAGAGTTGCCCAGCCATTATTGAACGTCAGATTGCCGGAAATCGTTTTGAAGTGAGCAGTATTTTTAATAGTTGGTAATGATTTAACTGAATTTACAGCAGCTTTAACGATGCTGTTTTGTTGCAAGTTTTGTGCAAACAGGAAGTTTTCAAAACGTCCGATATTTCCAAAAGATCCGTCCGAAATTTTGAAACTTGCTTTTCCTTTCAAATTTTTCATCATTTCAACATCAGTTGTACCATGAAGGGTTACATTCGCATTGAAATCCAACTTCCCTGACAATGCGTTTTTAAGACCAGCCGCACCCGCAATAGCATTTTCTGCATTCATGCCAGTTCCTTTAAACACAACGCCGATGTGTCCGTTTGTTATGTTGTAAGAGATGTTTCCATTTACTTTGCCTGAAAACGCATCGCCTATCAGATTTTTCAAGTAAAATACATTATTTGTAAGATTAAAATCTGATGCAAGATTTTCTGCGACAATTCCGCCGGAAACAAATTTTTTCAAAGTTCCTTTGCCTCTGGCAATAGGTCCATTTAGACTAACTTGCATATCACCCATTGTAACAGCTGCTTCCGGAATTTTTATTGAAGGAATTGAAACAGATCCTTTCAAAATCGGATTTGCAGCAACTCCTGTTACATCAATATTTCCGCCAGCTACAACTTTTGATTTGCTAAATCCTGGGATTACAAATGCGATGTTATTTGGTGTTGTGACATTTAGGTTAAGTTTTTGAGATTTGGTTAAATCGTTTACGCTACCTTTTAATGTCGCAATGTTTGCACCGTTGGCATAAATTCCGGTGTCTGAGAATTTCAAACTATCGCCATTGATTTTTATATTTCCTTTTATGGCTGTTGTTTTTCCGCGCAATTGATCAACTGCAACAACAGAAACATAATTGGTCGGATTTGCAGTCAAATTGAATGTGACATCTTGCGTTTTATCGTTCCCAAGCACATTAACAGATAGCGGTAATTTACCTTTTGCACTAACCATAGACCGCATATCCGCCGGAATCATTGAACGAATATCTGATGCAAGAAGATTCCCTTTTGCATTGATATTAAATTTAAGATTTTTATTTGTATAATCACTGACTTTTCCGGTAATATCAATTCGAGAATTATTCAATAAAATATAGGCATTATTGATATTAATATCTTTCTCACCAAAAGTGATTTTTGCAGACGGAGCCGTAATTCTTGCCATCGGATTAATAACTTTGGCATTGTTTAGATTTACAAGTCCATCGATTTTTTTGCCATCGGTTGTCAAGTCGACTTTTGAACTAAGCATTGTAATTGTTGTGTTAGATGGAACATTTTTTACATTAACGTTATCAATACTCAGGTTAACTTTCGGAACGATTTTGTCAAGTTTGCCTTTCAAAGTCGTATTCATAGACAAAGTTCCACTATTAATTTGATTTTCCTTCAACAAAGACATTTGCCCGAGAGCAAGTAACAACCCTCTCAATTGAAGTCTGTCCGCAATAACCGAAATATCTGCGTCTGCTTCGTGAGAAATAGAGCCTTTGATACTTAGCGGTTGTCCTAAAACCGACAAACCTGCTTTTTTTATGTTTACCATATTGTTTGCAAAATCAATATCAGCGCTGATGTTGTTTACATACGCATTATAGAGTTTGTAAGCCAAAGAAGCAGAAGGAATTTTTAAATATCCGGAAGATTCAATGTTTTTCAAATTCGATTTGATTGTGAAATCCGCATTAATCCCGCCTGTTGCACTCAAAGTATCTAAGTCATTGTAATCAAAGGATTTTGCAACACTATCAATTAAATCGATTAAACTATTAAATTTTGCATTTGACTTACAGTTCAAGCTGATTTTAGGGTGCTTTCCTGTTTTGAAATCGCCAATAAGTTCTGTTAATTCGTCTTTTGCGGTGTATAATTTCGCATACATTTTTATGCCGTTGTTTTTGAAATTGAAATCAGCAGTGCTTTCAGGTAATTTCTTACCATCAACTTCTATTCCTAGATTAGATATATTCAAAACACCGGTCATGTCTAAGTCATCAACAGTTCCATCGACTTTAATATTTCCGTTAACATTTGCCGTAAGTTGATTTTTGTAAATTGCTTTAAAGATGTCTATTATATTAAAATTAATATCTTGTGGAGTTTTTTCTTCGGTATCAGCCGGTGCAAAAACAAGGTCATTTAAATCAATATCAGGCATGATTTTGTTTAAAACCTTGATATCATAGCTGAATTGTTCTTTATCTTGCAACTGAACTTTACCATCAACAGCAACTTTTATTTTCTTATTCAAGATAAAATCGCTCACAGAAAGGTTATTCCCGAATATTGAATAAGTTTTATCTGTTGGGATATCAATGAATGTGACATTGTAATTATTTACAATTATATTTGGAAGATGATTTGACAATTTTAGCCCAAACGGCAAAGCTGTCATTGCTTGTGGCTGTTCTTCTGAGTTGCCTTGCGATTGAGGGATAAAATCTTCAATCAAAAACTTTCCATCTTTTTTAACTTTAAGATTAGCATTAATATTTTCTGCGCCAACCATATCTATTTCAATATTTTTAGCCAAAAGCGGGATTAGTGACATTTTGGCTTGAACATTATCAGCAGTTAATAGTTTGTCATTATTAGGAAGAGCGACATCAACATGCCCTGCCTTTGCCCCAAGTGTCAGCTTCGGAGTCGATACGATTTGCATATTTTCAAGCTTAACCTTAAATCCGCAAGAATTTTCTATCATTGCAGAAATTTCATCGCTGTAAGAATTTATCAAGCCGGTCAAAAACAAAGGTGCAACTAAAAAAGCGATATACAAAGTCGCCAAAATAGAAACAATAGTAATGCCTGTATATTTCAAAAATTTATTCATAATCATATCCCTCTTTTACGTGCAATATTTTACCACAAAATTTACTTTTTCTTCTTATCCGGATAGCAATTCCAATTGATTTCTTCGTTCTTTCTAAACCAAGTCAATTGACGTTTTGCGTAATTTCTTGTATTTTGTTTTAGTTTATCTTTTGCTTCGTCAAGACTCAATTCTCCATCAAGGTATGAAATAATTTCTCGATATCCGATTGTATCAACTATATTCGGAATTCTACCATGTTTTTCAAGAAGTTTTTGAGTTTCGTCTATTAACCCCTGTTCCACCATTAAATCAACTCGCCTGTTAATTCGGTCATAAAGCTCTTCTCTCGGGTAATTCAACCCAATCCACTCTACCTCAAACTCTTTTTCATCTTTAATTCCACGCGCGAGATGAAGAGGTTTTCCTGTATGTTTAACAATTTCAATATATCTGATAAGTTTTTTCTTATCATTTTGTTCAACAGAATTTGCGGCCTTTTCGTCTATTTTTGACAATATCTCAAACAATTCTTCAAATGATTTTGAAGCAAGTTCTTTTCTCAATTCATAATCCGCATTCATCTCAGGCAAATCATAGTTTTCTAATAAGATTCTGAGATACAATCCCGTTCCACCTGCAATTATAGGAGTTTTGCCTCTTGAAATAATATCTTTAATACATTTTCTCGCGTCTTTGGCATACCAACCGGCTGAATAATTCTCTTCCGGCTCTACAACATCAATCAAATGGTGCGGGATACCTTGTCTTTCCTCAACAGTCGGTTTTGCAGTGCCAATATCCATACCTTTGTACACAAGTCTGGAATCTGCAGAAATAATTTCCCCATTAATTTGTTTGGCAAGCTCTATTGCATAAGAGGTTTTTCCACTTGCAGTAGCTCCAACAACAGCAATAACTTTGGGCAGCTTATCCATCAGCATTTTCCACATACTTTCGGTTGAAACACAAGAATATTAAGACAACTAAATATACCGAATAATAAAACATAACTATGCTCATAATAATATAAGCAAACGGATTTATCACCGCAAATGTATTAATAAATAATAATAAAAAACCGATAAACCATAATATTAAATACAGTCTGACAGTTGTGAAAAAATCTTTCAATAATTTTACAACAGAACGCCAAAGAGCAATCAATGGATTTGGAGTGCAACAAACTATTTCCGGAATCCAAAACATCAAAAGATACATTATCACTGATGTTACGGACATAAAAAGTAAACTCCACTTTCCAAAAAATATAATTTGTTCAATTGACAAGCTATCAATAAACTCTGGCATACTTTGATTTGCGGCAAGTTCTGAATTTACCGTAAGTTCTTGCAAATGTTGCATTGATTGAGTATCAAGTCCACCAATAATATGCAAACCTAAAAAGTACACAATAGGAGTTGCAATTAGCTGTATTATAAAAAATATTAAATAAACCCCGCCAAATGACAGAAAGTATTTAGCAACACCTTCTCCGAAATTTTTAAACAAATTCAGAGTCGCTTTTGCCCTATCTTTATCTAATACAAACACCTGTTTAGAAAGCTGGATTGCACCCTCAATCATATTAAACCAACCTGCACAGAAAATCCCAAACATTACAAGTACAGTTAAAGATCCAACCAAAAACTTTGGAGCAGAATCAATATTATACTTAGAATACAAAGAATATAAATCCAAAACCATAATAAAAACAATTAATGGAATTGCCAGAATAATATTAAAATTTGTTATTTTTATTGCATCTTTGAATAATTCACGCATATCATCAAAGCTCCCAACTTTATTCTGTAACAGTTTCTTCTTTTTTGGCTTTCGCAAGTTTACGTTTTCTTCTTCTCATCAAATCAACAAATGCTTCCAATCTTGTCAAATATCCTGCTTTTCCTGTTTGTTCGTCCATAATTAACGGCAAAATAGGAATATCGCAATTTTCTCTCATCGCTGGGAAAATATTTTGTGACATGATTTCAGGCATGCACGTAAACGGACTTATGTGAATAATACCATCAATTCCTCTTTCGTTTGCATAAGCCACATCAGAAACGCATTCCAACGAATCGCCTCCTATATCACGCATAAGGTAAGGTTTTGCCATTCTATTAGCTCTTTGTAAGTGAGTTTCACCATCTCTAAAAGCTTTTGGAATAATCGCATCTTTTATAAAGCTGCTAACTGTCAAACTTCTTCGAACCTGAACTCCCATTTTGCCGAGTTCTTTGGTGATATTTTGGTTAGAAAAAGAATCGCATACAAGATAAATTTCACCTGTCAAATCAACGTTTAAAACTTCCTTTTTCGGGTCAATCTTAACTTTTTTCATCTCATCAAATGCAAGTTTTTTGGCACGTTTTAAATCTCTTGAATGTTCAACATCTTTAACATATTGCAAAGCTTTTGCATAATGCTTGTCAGCGTCACCCTGATTGATTTCGCGAGCTCTGTAATAAGCAAGATTTTCTTCCAAATCATCTAGCAAAAACATTTTTCGAATAGCGATATTGATAGCTCTTGCAAACAAAATCGGATCATTTTTTCCGCTAATATCTTTCAAAACATTATACATGCCTTTAATACCATCATACAAAGACAATTCCACATATCTGGCATGGTAGCCCATATCTACAAGTGCGTTTTCAATACTGTTGCCGTATTGTCCCAAACGACAACAACCCGGAGAAGTAATCATCGCAACATAATCCGCACCGCCTTCAATTGCTTCAATAAAGTTTCCTAAAATCAATTTATAAGGAAGACAAATCGCTTCCGGCGAGTGTTTTGTACCGAGTGACAATGTCTTTTTGCTTGTGTAAGGCGGAATGAATGGTTCTACACCGATCTTTTTCAACGCCGCAGCCCATGCAATACAAACTGTACCCATGTGAGGAAATGCAACTTTAACTTTTTTATTATCTTTACTCATAATTTTTCTCTTATTTTAATTTTGTTTGTCTGTAAATTTTAAATCTGGGTGACGAGCCGCCAATGTTTCATCTAAACGTTTTACAGGTGTTGTGTGAGGTGCAGAAATAATCTTTTCAGGATTAGTTTTAGCCTCATCTGCAATTTTTAGCATCACATTAACAAAGTTGTCCAAAACCTCTTTGGTTTCAGATTCTGTCGGCTCAATCATAATTGCCTCGTGCACGATTAATGGGAAATAAACCGTTGGTGGGTGAGTATTTTCGTCCATTAAGGCTTTTGCAATATTCAATGTCGAAACTCCATTTTCATGCTTTTGTTTTTCACCTGAAAGAACAAATTCATGCATGCAAGGTTCATCAAACGGCAATAAATAAGCACCTTTCAATTTCTCTTTAAGGTAATTTGCATTCAAAACAGCATTTTCACTTGCTTCTTTCAAGTTTTTGCCCATCATCAAGATATAAGCATAAGCTCTGACAAGCACACCAAAATTGCCATAAAAACCTTTTACGCTTCCGACTGTATGTTTTAAATTGTAGTTTCTGAAATATTTTTCGCCATCAAAATCAACAGTTGGAGTCGGCAAAAACTCTTTCAATTCTTCAACCACACAAACAGGACCGGCTCCGGGACCACCGCCACCATGCGGAGTTGAGAATGTTTTGTGTAAATTCAAGTGAACAACGTCAAATCCCATAAGTTTTGGATTTGTATGCCCCATAATAGCGTTGAAATTAGCTCCGTCATAATATAATAATGAACCGTTTTCGTGCATCAATTTTGAAATTTCCAAAACATTTTCTTCATAAATCCCAAGAGTATTCGGATTTGTCATCATTATTGCTGCAACATCGCTGTCTAAAAGTTCTTTCAATGCTTCAAGATCAACCTGTCCTTTGTCGTTTGACTTAACAGGAACCACATCAAATCCACAAAGATGTGCACTTGCCGGATTTGTGCCATGGGCTGAATCCGGAATAATAACCTTTTTACGTTTATCACCTTTTACTTCAAAATACTTTTTAATAACCATCATACCGGTTAATTCGCCATGCGCTCCGGCTGCCGGTTGAAGAGTCACTGCTCCCATGCCAGTAATTTTTTTCAAAGCTTCTTGCAACTTAAACATCAATTCCAATGCACCTTGACAATCAACATCATCAGAAAGCGGGTGTAAGTTTGCAAAACCTTCTAAATTTGCTAATAATTCATTTACTTTTGGGTTGTACTTCATCGTACAAGACCCGAGCGGATAAAACCCTTTTTCTATACAAAAATTCAAATCAGAAAGGTCTTTGTAATGACGCATAGCTTCCAACTCACTTACTTGCGGAAGTCCGATTTCTTCTTTTCTGACTAAATTTTTATTAAGGAAGCTTAAATCTTCTTTTTCATCTGTTAGAGTTATCCCTAAAACTCCATTGCTTTTTTCAAAAATTGTTTTCACTAAATAATCCCCTGTTTTTTTAAATCCCTTTTAATTTTGTCTAAACCTGATTGAATAATTCTAGATATTCTCGACTGAGATATGTTAAATTCTTCTGCAATTTCTCGTAATTTTTTTTCTTTAAAGAATTTATATTCAATCAACTCCCTTTCTCGTTGTGGAAGTTTTTTCATAGATTCAATGATTTCTGCTTTCAATTCAACAAGTTCAATACTTTCTTCCGGAGTTTTGTCCTCAGCCTTTATTTGAACAGGAACTTCCGCATCTTGTAATTCGTCAATAGAAAGTATTGTCTTATAAACTTCTTCACGGATATTTCCGTTTTCATTATCAGATTGTTGTCTTCTGTTTTTTAAAGAATACCACTTATAACGGCGTCTGACCTCGTTTCGGATTGCCCATTTTATTGCCGTTGACAAATAAGTATTATTGTAATTTTCGGGAGAATTGTTTTTAAACAATATGTATAAAGTATGGTTTCCAATATTTATAAGCTCAGGTATTTCAATCAAATGCGAAGTAGAAAACTTTTGATATTCCACTTTTGCAATAGTTTCTATCAAATCTTTATATTCTCTTAAATTTATTTTTTGTGATGATTTTGTTTGTTTTGCAGTCATGACTATAACAAATTCCTTAAAAACATTTCCCTACGATTATAATAACAGAAAAAAATATAGAATACTAGACAATGTAATTTTCCTTAACATAAATTATATTATGAGCGTGAATAAGTAAATAAGATAACAAGTAAATAAGTTTTTTTCATTCGCTTCGCTCAATATGTATTAAACTTGTGCGTAGCACCTATTTGCACTTATTTTCTTATTCACCTATTCACTTATTCACATTTAAAACAAGGAGATCTTATGAAAATATTATTTTGTACAGACGGATCAAAAATCAGCTTTGATGCATTAAAAAACATTTCAGCATGGGTGAAATCTGCCACAATTGATACAATATGTGTTATTGATTGGAACATTTTACCGTCAGAAGTTTTTGTAGATGAAGAAAGTTTTTCCTACTCTTGTGCAAACATTGCTGATACAATTTTAGATTACGCAAAAGAAGAAATCGAAAAATACGGACTTATTTTTGGAAAACAAATTAAAAACTGTGGTTCTGTCGTAGAAAGCATATTAGAACAAGTTGAAAAGGAAGAATACGATTTAATATTAATGGGTTCACATGGGAAAAAGGGATTGCAAAAATGGCTAGGATCAGTTTCACAAGAAATTATTAACAGTAGTCAAATTTCTGATTACATTACAAAAGAAGAAAATAAAAAATCAAAAATTTTATTAACAACAGATGGTTCCACATGTTCGACAGAAGTTATACGAAAGATTTTTGATGAAATAAATTTCTCAGGCAAAGAAGTTTATATTTGTATGGTTAACGAAGATCCGAATTTATTATTTTTAGAAGGCACACTTGACACAAATTGGCTTTTAGATATTCAAAAACAGCAACAAATATATTCTACAAAAGCTATTGAAGATATTAAAAGCATTTTTGTAGAACACAATATTCCTGTTAAGAAAACTGAAATTTTATCAGGAATTCCGGCACAAGAAATAATCAACTATGCCAACAAACACGAAATAGACTTAATAGTTCTCGGTTCAAGAAACAAGTCTAAAATGGATAGATTTTTGTCAGGTTCTGTAAGCAAAAGGGTTATTGAAAATGTAACGAGTGATATTTGGCTCGTACGATGTAAAAATTAATACAAAATTAAAATATTGACCCGACAAGAAAAAAGTGGCATAATTGTTTTATGCTTAAATATTACGGCAAATATGCTCCATACTTATTTCTTTTACCTGCTGCAATTGTGTTGGTAATATTCTTTTTTGTGCCGTTTTTTCAAACGTTTTTGTTAAGCTTTTTGGACTATTCAAATAATATTTATAATCCGCAATTTGTGGGGCTTGAAAATTACATAAAACTTTTTCACAACCCGATTTTTTATAAAGTTCTGTGGAATACTTTTATATATTTGTTTGTTGCGGTACCAATTCTTGCAATATTTCCACTCTTTCTTGCGGTTTTGATTAACCAAAAAATCAGAGGTGTAACTTTATATAAAATCTTGATTTATTTACCAGTAATTGTGTCAATTGTTGTTGCAGCAATTGCTTTCAAGTGGTTATATGCAGATCAGGGAATTTTGAATTATGTTGTAACTTCGCTCGGTTTTAACCCAATAGGTTGGCTTACAGACCCGAATTTTGCACTGTATTCAGTGATAATTGTGACTATTTGGAAGGGCATCGGCTACTATATGATAATTTATCTTGCAGCTTTAATGAGTGTGCCAAACGAGTTGTATGAGGCATGCGATATTGATGGTGCAAGCTTTTTGACAAAACATTTGACGGTTACAATTCCACATATAATGCCGACAATTGCCCTTGTTACAACAATTAGCGCAATTTCTGCTATGAAGGTTTTTGCAGAAATTTATGTTATGACAAAAGGCGGACCACTGAATTCTAGCAAAACAATTGTCTATTATATATATGAAAGAGCGTTTGAAAATCTGGATTTGGGCTTTTCATCTGCCATAGCGGTTGTGTTATTGGTAATTGTAATGATATTTTCTTTGATAAATATTTTCTGTTTTGAAAGGAAAAAGTATGAAATTTAATGGGAAAGAAGCGAATGTAGGTCGGCATTGCTATGCCGACAATGTAACAGATTTAGATGCAAAGATGCCAAGAGGCGAAGAGACAAAGTCTGTTACAGAAAGTACGGAACTAGTCCGAAAATGTCATGCGGCAAAAATAAGAAGTACGTTCCTTTCACACCTTGTTTTGGTTCTTGTGTCATTAATCTCTATTTTTCCATTTATTTGGTTAATTTCAACGTCTTTGAAGGGAAATAGTGAAAACATTTTTGCATATCCGCCGCAAATTATTCCACAAGACTTTACTTGGGCAAATTATACTGGCGTTTGGAATAAAGTTAATTTTATCGGTTATTTCATAAACAGCATGATTGTTGCCGGTGGAACAGTTATTTTAAACCTTATTTTGTCTGCAATGGCAGGGTATCCACTTGCACGAATGGAGTTTAAGGGTAAAAAAATAACGTTTTTTGCGATTTTGGCAACAATTATGATTCCGTTTCAAGCAATAATGTTGCCGGTTTACTTGATTACGTTGAAGCTTCATTTGACGGATAATGTGAATAATTTTGCAGGATTTATGGGGCTAATAATGCCATTTGCTGTAAGTGCATTTGGAATATTTTTGATGCGACAGGCATTTTTAGGAATTCCAAAAGAGATGGAAGAGGCTGCAATTGTTGATGGGTGTAATGTCTTTCAAGTATTTTGGAAAGTTCTTATGCCTATGGTAAAGCCGTCACTTGCGGTTCTTGCCATATTTACATTTATTGGATCTTGGGGCGAATTTTTGTGGCCGAGTATTGTGTTGACAAAAGAATCTATGTACACACTTCCTGTTGGGGTTAATAATTTGCAGGGCATGTTTTCATCTAACTGGCGATTTATTGCTGCCGGCTCAATCCTTTCCACAATCCCGATTTTGATATTCTTTTTAGCAATGCAAAGATATTTTATTTCTGGCGAAAACGAAGGTGCTGTAAAGGGATAAACGATTTTTCCTGTTGAAGTTGTATTTGTTTAACAATTCTTAATATATATCGATTTTATTAAAGATTTCACTTCCATTTACCGTCTTTATACTCAAAAGGTAGAACAGAAGGAGAAATTTATGGCAGATTCAGTCAATAATGGTGTATCGTTTGGTAAAAAATTAGGTAGCGTGAGTTACGAAAACTTTAACGGAATTGCAAAATCTGATTTTGAAAACTCTAAAAATAAATCATTGGCAGAAAGTGTCTTTACAAAATATGATACCAATAATGACGGCATCTTAGATAGAAGTGAGCTTGAACAATTGCAAGATGATTTGGCTGGTTTTGCAAATAAAAAAGGAAAGCTCGGCAGACGTGACTCTAAGAAATTTATGAAATCTGTTGATCCAAATCTTCAATTGAAACGAGAAGATTTGAAAAACTTCTTGAGTGAGATTGCGACTGATACCGATAGTGTTCAAAACGCCGAGAAAAACGCTACTGGCGGCGCAACCGTTACATACAAGCCAGATAATTCAGGAACGGTAAAAACTGCTATTTATGATAAAGATAACAACTTAGCTTCGCAAATCAATAAGTTCGCAGACGGCACAGGTGAAGAAATTATTTTTGAAGAAGGTAATTCTCAACTTGTTACAAAGTATAAACCGGTTGATGGCTCAGATGATGTTGAAATCACATCATATCAGCGTATTAATGGAGCTGTGGTTGAGGATTTAGACCCTAATAATGATAGAGTAACACAAAGAACTGTTGACAAAGGCAATGGCATAAAAGATGTTACAAAATTTGAATATGCTGATACAGGAGAAGTTACAGCAACAAACCTTAATCCGGACGGTAAGCCTCAAAAAATTACTGTTACATCTCAGAATGGTGAAACCGTAAGAACGACAGATTACGCTTATGACGGCGATAATACGACAGAAGTTCGTACCGAAGGTGACAAACGGACTCGAATTGTAACAACTAAAAGTGGAGACACGTCAACGATTTCGGAGCGAGTTGCAATTGATGCAGAAGGTAATGTTTTGCCACTTGAATATGATGTTCGAAACGGAGAAAACTGGTATGGAATTGTTCAGGCAAAATATGGTGTTACAGACCACAAGGCAACTATGGCTATAATCCACCAATTAAAAGATGCTGCCGGTATTAGACATAATTCAAAAACAATGCCTGATAAAGTAACTCTTCCGCCGGAAATGACTGTTGGGGGAAATACATTCAAGTTGAAAGATATTGAAGCCAAGATAGATGAAATTAATAATGCACAGTCAAAAATTACTCCTCCTCCGAGAAAAAGTAAATCAAAAATCCCGCAAAAATATTCAGGAACTATGCCGGCTAAGAGTGTGACTATTCCACAATATCCGGTTGACAAATCAAAAGCCGGTCAGAAAGTAACAGACGACAAAGGTGTTACTTTGCAATATGATAGCGAAGGCAGAGTTATTCGTAAGTATGATACTCCTGAAATGCTAGAGAAAAAAGAGAATAGTTTTAGACTTGGATATAAAAATGATGGAAGTTTCGATTTCTATACAATAAGATCACTTGATGGAAATGGTAATCATACTTGTTCGTTTGTATATGATTCCAAAGGAAAACTTGATTATTTCTGTGAATATCTAGATATAGATGCTAAGACAGGAAATAGTAAAACACAAATTAGATATAATGCTAATGGAAAAACAGATTTCTACTATTCAGATAATGAATATGATGAAAAAGATAGAAATACTAAGTATAATACCTACAATCAAGACGGGAGTTTGAATGGTACTTGGATAATGAAATACAGTAACGACGGCAAAAAATGCCGTACTCTTCAGTATGACGCTCAAGGAAAACTCATAAGTGATACAACCGGCGATGCATAAATGCCTCTCATTGTATGTGCCAACACGAATTACTTGACATATACAGGAATGACGACTGATAGCAACTGTTGCACTTCATATTGATGAGAAAAGGCTTAATAACTGCAATGTCTTTTCAGCTTCAAAAAACATAGCTTCCTAGCTGCTTAGCTACTTTTTCAGACTTTGCCTCTATGCCTCTTCGCATCTTTGCATCTAATTTACTTTTATACTAGGCTTTTAAAAATCGTTTGTTCTCTATCCGGACCGACGCTAACGATTGAAATTGGTGTTTCCAACAATTCTTCAAGCCTTGCCAAGTATTTTTTAGCATTCAAAGGTAATTCGTCATATTCTTTGATTTGAGAAATATCCTGCTTCCAGCCTTTATGAGTTTCATAAATAGGTTCTAAATACTTGTGAATATAGACATCTGTCGGGTAGCTTGTGTAAATTTTTCCATCTCTTGTGTCTTTGTATGCTGTACATAATTTTATTTCATCGAACTGATCGAACACATCAATTTTTGTTAGTGCGATTGAGGTTAATCCGCCAACAAGCACGGCATACTTCATAATTACGGCATCAAACCAACCACATCTTCTAGGGCGACCTGTTGTAACCCCATATTCATGCCCGACTTCTCTGATTTTGTCGCCAGTTTCGTCTGTCAATTCAGTGACAAAAGGTCCTTCGCCAACTCTTGTTACATAAGCTTTGGCAACCCCGATAACTTCATCAATCATTGTCGGACCGTAGCCTGAACCTGTTGCAGCACCGCCACCGATAGGATTTGACGATGTCACAAACGGGTATGTTCCGTAGTCAATATCCAGCATTACACCTTGCGCACCTTCAAACAAAATCGCTTTGTTTTCTCGTTTAGCATCTTCCAAAACTTTTTGCCAATCGAAACAAACGTATGGTCTGAAAATTTCTGCATATTTTTCGCAAAGTGCAGTGACACATTCTTTTGAATATGGTTCAAGCCCATAAACTTTTTCTAAAGTTTTATTTTTCAACGGCAAAATAACATCTAATTTTTCAGATAGCGCCTCCGGTGAATACAAATCCTGAATTTTCAAGCCAATTCTTGCCATTTTGTCAGTATAAGTTGGACCAATTCCCTTTTTAGTAGTTCCAATTTTGCCTTTTTTGGCGTTATCTTCGCTGTAACCGTCAACTTCTGTGTGGTATGGCATTGTAATTGATGCCAAAGGATTAATTTTTAAACCTGAAACGTCAATCCCTTCGTCAATCAAACCATTAATTTCTTTTTCAAAATATTCAGGCAAAATAACTGTACCGGCACCGATAAAACAAGTTTTTCCTTTATATAAAATACCTGATGGAATAAGGTGAAATTTGAATGTCTTGTTGTGTGCAACAACTGTGTGTCCTGCATTACAACCGCCTTGGTACCTGATAATTAAATCTGCATCTTGTGCCAATAAATCAGTAATTTTAGCCTTGCCTTCGTCGCCCCACTGAGCGCCA
>CAKUZO010000023.1 GCA_934717895.1 uncultured Candidatus Melainabacteria bacterium
TTCTGAATAGCAAGAAAAATTAATGCTCGTTACTCGCATTATTTTTCTAAGCTTTCAGAATGACGAATTATTTTTTTATTTGCTAATCACTTAGAATGACGACTGATGGTAACTATATCATGAGTAACTTTTGTAAACTTCCCCCTCTCCCCGGCGGGGAGAGGGTAGGGTGAGGGGTGCGGTTGAATTAATTTTTCTGTTTCAAAAGAAGAGTTTTGATTATTTTGCAGCTGTTTTATAATCAGCTGGATTCTTTCGCTAATCGCTCAGAATGACGACAGATGGCAGCTATTCCTGATACGACCTTAGTGCCTTAGTGCCCTAGTAACTTAGTAACTTTTTCCAATACGAATTTTACGTCCTATCGTCTTTTTTATGTATCCTCATATTAACTTTCCACAAGCAAAGTCTAGACAAATTCCAAAAACAGAGTTATAATAATACATGTATGCACACAAAAAAGAAAGAGAGTTTAGTATGAAAAATTTATTTAGAAGAGCTTTCGGGGGGGGGGTAACCTCGGAGAAGCTTATTTAGAGCCTAAGACGGCATTAGACGCAGCTAAGCAGCTAGGAAGCGAGGCAGCTAAGCGGAATTTAGATGCCAAGATGCAAAGAGGCGAGGAGGCGAAGTCTGTATCCGAAATAGCTGCCATCAGTCGTCATTCTGAGCGAATAGCGAAAGAATCCAGCTTATTGCAATACAAAGCAGTTGCAAAGGACGAAATTAATTCAAACGAAACAGACCAAGCATCTATGCCTCTTGGCGTCTTTGCATCTAAATCAGTTTCGTGTCGGCATAGCAATGCCGACCTACACTTAGCTGCTTGGCTTCCTAGCCGCCTAGCTGCTAAACGCGTCGCGTTTACATTGGCAGAAGTTCTCATCACTCTTGGCATAATCGGTGTTGTTGCGGCAATTACTTTGCCAACACTTATTAAAAATTATCAAAAAACGGTTTGGGTTAACCAGTTGAAAAAGGCAAATAGTACTTTAAATCAAGGTTTTAAATCTTATATGGCTAAAACGGGCTGTACAGATAATATAATTGAGTGCGGGCTTGGGTGGAATGGTAGTAATGATGTGCCAATTGGAACGTTTGAAAAGAATGTGCAAGATAATTTTAAGCTGCTTGAGTTTGAAGAATGTCGATATCCGGTTGGTTGTAGTAAAAATTTCGCAAGTTATATGGTTTCAGAGTCTTTAAATCCTGTGAATTATAGTAGAAAATTCGGATCTTTCGCTAGATATGCATTTTTATTGTCAGATGGCTCTGTATTTCTTACTGTTAATAATTACATTGGTTATTATATTATTTATGATGTAAATGGCAAGAAAGGTCCAAATGTTTACGGTCGAGATATTTTTGAATTTACATTATTCCCAGATGGTAGTGTTGTGCCTTGGTTAAGTTCTAAACATCTTGATTGGTTGGCTGCAGCTTTACCAGACTCGCCAGAAATTGTAGAAGAGTTGCGCGAAGACGTGAAAAATTCTGGTTGTGGAAAATATGGAGAAATTGGTTTGCCTTCTCCGGATAATTCTTCTGGAATTGATGGGGTTGGGTTCTCATGTGCAGATAGAATTATGCAAGAAGGTTGGAAAATGAATTATTAATATATCTTATATATTAAAACGACGCTATTTTCGGTAGCGTCGTTTTTTGTTTGTGTTTATTCAAAACTTATTTAATAATTTCAATAAGTTTTTCTACTGCAACTTCCGGTGTGTATTTTTCTTGTTCGCCGGTTTCTCTGACTTTATATTCTACAAAGCCGTCGTTGATTGTTTTTCCGACTGTTACTCTGTATGGGAAGCCGATTAAGTCTGCGTCTTTGAATTTTACGCCAGCTCTTTCATCTCTGTCGTCAAGAACTACTTCAACACCTGCATTTTGCAATTTTTCATACATTTCGTTTGCAACTTTCATTTGCAATTCGTCTTTAATATTTACTGGAACAATTACAACGTGATATGGAGCAATTGCAAGTGGCCACTTGATGCCGTGTTCATCATAGTGTGCTTCAACAGCAGCTGCTGCGGTTCTTGTAACTCCGATTCCATAACAGCCCATTACGTAAGGGTGAGTTTTTCCGTTTACGTCTGTATAAACGGCGTTCATAGGTTTTGAGTATTTTGTACCTAGCTTAAAGATATTACCAACTTCAATACCTTTTGTTATTTGAAGGGGTTTGCCGCATTGTGGACAAAGTTCGCCACGTTCAACAAGTCTGATGTCTGCATACTTAATTTCTGCAATGCCTAAGTCTGTCAAATTAGCGCCAACTAAGTGCTTGTCGGTTTCGTTAATTCCAACAACAAAGTTTTTCATATCACGAACAGTTTCGTCAGCAACGATTGTAAGGTCGTTCATTCCTTTTGGTCCGATAAAACCAGGGATTGCATTAAATCCGTGTTGTTGCATAACTTCTTCAATTTCAGCAGATGAGGCAATTCTGATATCAATTCCGCCAACTGCATTCATCAATTTGGTTTCTTCAACTGCTTTATCTGCTCTGATTAATGCCAAAACAGGCTTTTTATCAACAATGTAAACAAGTGTTTTCAAAATCAAAGTTGATGGAATGTTTAAGAACTTACTCAATTCTTCAATAGAATGAGTGTTTGGAGTGTCTAAAACTTTTGTTTCTGCAAAATATTCTTTACCATCAACAACAGCTTGTGGAAGTTTTGAAATTGCGTGGTTTGAGTTTGCAGAATAGTCACAATCATTACAGTAGAACACGTCGTTCTCGCCTGCATCAGTGTCTGTGATTACCATGAACTCGTGTGAAACGCTTCCGCCGATAGCACCTGAGTCTGATTGAACCATTTTGGTTGCAAGTCCGCATCTGTCAAAGATTTTTTTGTAAGCTTGTGCCATGTTTTGATACTCTTTGTCCAAGCCTTCTTCGTCCAAGTCGAAGCTGTAACCATCTTTCATTATAAATTCTCGACCTCTTAAAAGCCCGTAACGAGGTCTGATTTCATCTCGAAACTTCAATTGGATTTGATAAAGGTTTACAGGCAATTGTTTGTAAGATTTTAAAACATCTCTTGCAACAGACGTAATGATTTCTTCGTGTGTTGGTCCAAGGCACATTTCGCGGTCGTGACGGTCTTTCATACGCATCAATTCTTTGCCGTAAACTTCCCATCTTCCTGATTCAACCCAAAGTTCTTTTGGCTGAACAAATGGCATAGAAAGCTCTTGTGCTCCTGCTTTATCCAATTCTTCTCTAATAATATTTTCAATCTTTTTTAAAACTCTCCACATCAAAGGAGTATATGTATAAACCCCAGGGGCAAGCTTTTTGATATAGCCTGCTCTTCCAAGCATTTTATGAGAAATAACTTCCGCATCAGACGGAAATTCTCTAAGGGTTTGTACAAACATTTTTGACATTTTCATAATTAATTCCTCACATATCTTTTTTATGAGTCTATTTTAACATGAAAAAGTTATAAATAAAATATTATAGCACATGCATTGATAATGTATTGACAAAGTCAATGCTAAGAGTTATAATGATAATGTGGATAATACAGTAAAATACTATGAAATTCATACGGTTAACGGTCTTACTTTTCGATTTAAACTTGATGAAAATCCGATAAATGGGCGTTATGAACCGCATATTTGGCATCGACATCAAGTTGAACCCGAAGAGGTTGTGGCTGCTTATCTGAATTTAAGCTACAAATCATGGAATTTTAAGCATTGTCGTTATGAAGGCTATTCTGAAAAAGATGATTTAAACCTGTTTTTCAACTATTACTCAAAAGATGAAACAAAAATTATGGTGATTACTGCATTTAAAATCTAAGGAGATATAAAAATGGAAAATAAAAAAATAATTGAAGATTCTGCAATTTATTACGATAGTTATGGGAATGAGCATAATATTGAAAATGATATTGAACAAGCTGAAGCTGATGTCGAAAAATTAAAGGCTAACGTTAATTTTCGTTGGAATGTTTCAGAAATTAATCGTGCAAAAAAGATTGCAAAATTTAAGGGAATGCCTTATCAGACATATATAAAATCTTCTCTGAAACAAATTATGGACAGAGACGAACGTCAGATGATGTAATTATTACTTGTTCAAAAATTTATCCAACTCTTTCTTTACAGCTTTTGGAGAAACAGAGAGGCTGGTGTAATATTTCATTGCCTCAGTCATGTTCTTGACGAATTCTTCTCGATCGTTTCTGAGTTTTTGGATTTGTGCCAAAATGTAGAACAAATCTCCGTTTGCACCACAATTATCTAATGCTTGTTCAATTATTACAGCGGCATTATCGTATTTCTTTTCTTTTGTTAAAATTTTGGCGTAAGTTTCGTAAGTATCTATATCTTTTGGGTTGAATTCAAGAGTTTTTTCAAGGTTTTCGATTGCCGAATTTGTGTCGCCTTCTTCATAATCAATTACTGCAAGATTAAAATATGCCCAGCTGTAATCAGGTGAAATAGTCAAAACTTTGTTGAATTTCTCTCTTGCACCGTCGTTATCACCTTGCTCTTTCAAGATATTTCCAATGTAAAATTGTGCGTAAATATCCTCGTCATTCAAGTCGATTGTGCGTTGAAAATAGTATTTTGCGCCATCAAGTTTGCCTTCTTTAAAGTAGCATAAGCCGATTGAAAAATAGGCGTTTGAATCGTTATTGTCTTTTTGCAAAACAGTTTCGAAGCAGTCAATAGCTTTGTCATAAATCTTTTTATCAATGTAAACAAGTCCCAAATTGTAATAACTGTCAATTTCATCTGGTGCAAGTTCAATCGCTTTGTTATACGCTTTTTCAGCATTGTTTAAATCTTTTAATTTTTCATAAGTTATCCCTAAATTGTAAAAAATTCCGCTGTCGTCTGTAAAGATTTTTGACAGATAAAGCAAGTGTTGTTTCGCTTCTTCCGGATAGCCCATGTCCAACAGCAAGACGGCTAATTGCCTTCTGGCTTGAAAATTAGAGGCATCTTCTTTAAGTATATTTTGTAATTCTTCAACTTTATCAATTTTAGACATATTTTTATTATAAAGCTTTTTTAAGATATTGCAAAAATGTTAAAAGTTTTATATAATTTAAAAATATTCAGAGGGAATGTTTGAAAAGCCCAAAGAATAAAATTTGAGAGGAGAAAATATGAGATTTTTAACTATAATATTGTCGTTATTTTTATTTGCACAAACGGTTTCAGCATCTCCATTTAGCGGAAATGCAAAGACTAAAAGAATTCCAGCCGGTACAAAGTTTGCCTTGCAGATGACAAACCCTGTGTCTACAACAAATCCTGAGGGAACTGAATTTACTGCAATAATGATGAACGATCAAACTGCTGATTCTGATGTAATTTTGCCTATGGGATCAGTTGTTCGAGGAACTGTCAGAAGAATAGAACCGGCTAAAAGATTTTCAAAAGGTGCTGTGTTGTACTTGGATTTTGACCATGTTGTAACTCCAAATGGAAGACAATTACCTTTGACTTTCTCAATTGTTGGACGTCAAGATATGACGTATGATGGCGGGATTACATCTTGTCGCGGATACAAAGAAGCTGTTCAAGAAAATTGGCGTAGAACAAAAGAAATTACTTCAAATGCAACAAATTGGGGTGGCGATGTATTTGACGATGTACCTGTTGCAGATCAATTGATGACCGGTATTGGTGCAATTGGCGGTGCAATCGGTGGCGGAGCATATTATATTTATGATGGCGTTGCAGATATGATTAGAAAAGGCAAAGGGGTTGATCTTAAAAAAGGCGAAATCCTGAATGTGATTTTGGTTGATCCGGTTGACGTCCCTGTTATTTAGCCTTGAAATTATATGAGAAAATAATATAAATTTATTTGTTAAGCCAAATATTGAATTCTAAATTGTCTTTATTTGGATTGATTTCGACTTCTTTTCCTCTAAATACGACGCCGCAGTAGTTGAAAAATTGTGCCGGACGGTTTGATTTGTATTTCAAAATTTCAAAGCCGTTTATCGACATAGGGCTTGTGATAATGACAGTCTTTCCATTAATATCTGTTGTTTTAAATGTTTTAAAATCTATTTGTGCATTGTCTGATGCCCAGCCGTTGTCGCTTACGTAGTCAACTATGCCTTCGACTTTGGTATCTTTTTCAATATATAATTTCCCGTTTTTATAAATATCTTTCGCTGTTATAAAGTTAATTTTGTCGCCGATTTCGATTTCGTCAAAGCAGGTTGAAATCTTTTGTGCCGGTTTAATTTTAATAGGAGTTGTTTCTGAATTTATGTAGTCAGAGAAAAATACTATCAACTTCGTTTTTTCGGGTTTAAGGATTACTTCTCCGCCTCGGATAAATACAGATGCCGGTGCTATTCCAAAATTTGTAAGGTCTTGATATTTCTTGTGTTTACCGCCTATTAGATAAACGCTCCCGAGTATCGGTCTATCTGAGTTTTTGTATTTAAAATTTGAAATGTAAAGAGTTGCTTGTTCTCCGTAGAAGCCGTTTGGTTTGAGTTCTTCAATAAGCCCTGTAATTTCTTCGTTTGTTTTTACGTCTTTAAATTCGACAATATCGCCTTCGTGCAAAGTTTTGTCACCTGTTGAAATTTTTTGCAAAGGTGTTATGGCGATAGGAACTTCCTCCGCCATGACACTCATACCTGTTAATAAAACACAAATTGCCAAAATGTTTTTAATCATTATAAATCCCCTTGAAGTCTAGCTTGACGTCTTTTTTGTTTTTGTTGAAATTCTTTTATTTCTTTTGACATTGAATACTCAAAATTTTTATAAGACGCTGTTTGTGTAAGCGGTGAATTCAAGTATTTAGGATATTTTACGTAAATATATTTATATGCGTCAATTAAACGTTTTGAACCTTTCGGGTGTGTATATGTAAATCCCCAATCCCATACCGGTTCGCCTAGTACCTTATTAAGAAAAGTAATCATTGCAATCGGGTCATAGCCGGCTTTTACCATATAATCAATTCCGTTTAAATCTGCTTTTTGTTCGTATTTTTTAGAGTTTGCCTGCATAGCGATGAATTTGGTAATGCCACCGTATGCTTCAACAGAGTGGGCAATTTCGTGTGACAAAACTGCTGCAAGTTCGTCGTCATTATCCATATATGAAAATAATGATGAATATATATATACGCATTTGTCATAAGAGTTAGAATACGCATTAAATACTTTGTTATTGTAAAGTACAAAAATCGGCACACGTTTTGTAATTTTGTTATCAATAAGAATTTTTTGACCGACTGCTAAAACTTTTTCTTGATCAATCCCTTTTTTCTTCCAAAAGTTAGATATATTTACTCCCGTAATAAGTACGGCATCTTCCGCCATCGCACATGTTCCGCTAAAAAGAACTCCAATTAATCCTAATAAAACTAAAAGTTTTTTCATAATATTTCCATTATTCCTTTCGTGAAAATAATACTACATATTTTTATTTTTAGCAAGAGATGTAAAATTTTTGTAAGGATTTTTATATTTGATTTTTTCAATGTTATAATGTGCTTATAGTTTTAGATTATGGAGAGTAAAAATTATGTGTGGAATAGTTGGATATGTAGGTAATAAACCGGTAGTTGATATATTAGTAGACGGCTTGGAACAGCTTGAATACAGAGGATATGATTCATCAGGGATTGCTGTTATGTGCCCTGATGATATAAAAGTTTACAAAGCGATTGGAAAATTGGGCAATCTTCGTGAAGCGTTAAGAGGGCATGAAGTAGAGTTTAATTCTTCTACAATGGGGATTGGACATATTCGTTGGGCAACTCACGGTGCTCCAACTCTATTGAATGCTCACCCTCACACTTGTAATTGCGGAAGATTGGTTGTTGTTCATAATGGTATAATCGAAAACTATAAAGAGCTAAGGCAAAAACTTGAAGCAGAAGGGTGCGTGTTTAGATCTCAAACTGATACAGAAACAGTTGCACACCTTGTTGCAAGAAAATATGCAGAGTGTAAAGATTTGACAGAAGCTGTAAGACTTGCTACAAAAGAGATAGAAGGGGCTTATGCTCTATGTGTAATGCATAATGATTGTAAAAATACACTCGTAATTACAAAAAGAAATGCTCCGTTGTTAGTTGGTGTTGGGCAAGGAGAATTCTTTGCAGCATCAGATGTCCCTGCGATTATTAAACATACAAATAAGGCAATATATTTAGAAGATAATCAAATTGCGACATTAACTCCAAATTCAATGACATTGATTGATAGTGAGGCTAAAACATTGACTCCAAAAATTGAAGTTTTGCCTTGGGAACCTGTTGCTTTGAGTAAAATGGGATACAAGCACTTCATGCTTAAAGAAATTCATGAGCAACCTGATGTAATCAGAAATATTTTGGTTGGTCGACTTCATGCTCCTGATGAAAATATCGTGCTTAATGAAGTTAAATTGAACAAAGAAACGCTTAAAAAATTAAATAGAATTCAAATTATTGCTTGCGGAACTTCTCTTCATGCCGGCATGATAGGAAAATATTTGATTGAAAATTTCTGTGGAATTCCGGTTGATGTAGAGGCGTCAAGTGAGTATATTTACCGTCGAACAGTGACAGATGAAAACACTTTGGTTATTGGGGTTTCTCAATCAGGAGAAACAGCTGATACATTGACTGCAATTAAGCAAGCTAAGGCAAAAGGTTCTCATATCTTGATTATTACGAACCGTCCGGATAGTGCTATGGCTCGAGAAGCTGACAGTTTGGTTCCTGTAAATGCCGGTATTGAGGTTTCTGTTGCTGCGACAAAATCTTACATTGCGCAATTGATGGCATTTTATCTTTTGTCGTTGTATATGGCTGAAATTAAAGAAAGTGTTGATACTTCAACTTTGACTTCTTTAAAAGCAGAATTAATGATTTTACCGCAAAAAATTGAACAAATTCTTGCACATAAAGAAGACATTCAAAAAGTTGCAAAAGTTTATGCTAATACAAAAGATTTTATCTATATTGCAAGAGGAATTAACTATCCGACTGCCTTGGAAGGAGCATTGAAGTTGAAGGAAATCAGCTATATCAATGCGACAGGCTATCCGGCAGGAGAACTTAAACATGGGCCGATTGCGATGTTAGACGAAACAATGCCGGTATTGTCAATTTTGATGAACGGTTCAGTTTATGAGAAACTTCTTTCAAACAGTGAAGAGGCTAAGGCTCGAAACGCTCGAATGATTGCGTTGACAAACTCGAAGGACGAAAAATTGAACGAATTGTTTGAAAATATAATTAGGGTTCCTGATGTTCAAGAGTTGTTCTCCCCAATTATTGCAATGATTCCGTTGCAGTTGATTGCTTATTATATTGCAGAATTCTTGGGTAAAGACGTTGACCAGCCTCGTAATTTGGCAAAATCTGTTACTGTTGAATAGGTAAAACTACAAGGATAGAATAAGGAAATATTTTCTTCTAAATAATAGAAGATTAGTTTGTGTCGTAAAGATTTTACAAACTAATTGATAAAAGAAAAATGTTTGGATTGAGTTTACTCTAACTCAATGTCATGTAAGTCTGTTCCGCCTGTTTTTATAAGGTTGTACTTATTTGCGATTTTTTCAACTGTTTCTGCCGTGTGGAACTTGATTATGCTTCTGTGGCGTCTGTATGGGTAATAAACTTCTATGCCATCAAGGCCGTAAGATATTAATTTTTTTACAAATTTATCTAAGTTTATTGCCCAACAGCAGGCAGGGTGCGCAAGAACAGCTATCCCCCCCGCATCATGTATTGCTTTAATAAGTTTTTTGATATCACGTTTTGCAAAAATTCTGACAATATCAAGCTCGGTTTCTTTTTTGTTTTTTGCGCAAAAGGCTTGTAATCCCTTATTATTAACATCAATTCCATAAGCCAAAAGGTGCATAAAAACATAGCCACACCAAACGTCAAATTCAATTCCTGTCATTAAAATATCATCTTTAATTTGTTTATGTGCTTCAAGTGTATTATGGTCACAAATCGCAATTTTTTGATAGCCTTTTTCTTTGGCTTGGCGAATTATATCAAATGCATCAGCTTTCCCGTCTGAAAAAGTCGTGTGTATGTGCAAATTTACTTTGTTATTTTCAAAATCTTCTTTGGTAAAATTTTTGATTTCATCTTGATAAAGACTTTTCACTTTTCACTTCTCTCTTTTCACTCAAATATGTTTGTACTAAAATAATTATACGATAAAAAGGAGAGATATGTCTAAAAAAAGTATTTGGCTTGTATTTTTTGAAGGTTTGAAGATTTATGTGTTAAATATTCATAAATTCTTGTTATATATGGCTTTCCCTGTTTTGGGACAATTGGTTGGGCTATTTTTAATATTCGGGTTGACTTTTTGGTTTACTCAAAATATACAAGAAATAGCTGTTAAATATCCTGCATTAAGCGATATTTCAACAATGATTACATTAATTGTTGTTGCGGTTGTTCCCGGGCTTTTGATTTTAGTTAAAGCATTTTGGGATTACTTAGTTGCATTTGTTGCGCTAAACTCAATGACTGATGGCTATATGAATACAGGGCGAGTTTATGATTTTAGGGCGCACAATAGCGTTGCAACACAAAAACCTTTTGCATTTATCTCCATTTGGTTTTTGATAAGTATTATGACTATAATCGGCATAATCCCTTTATTTACCGTAATATTAGCTGTGTTTTTTGTTTATTTTTGTTTGGTTTTTCAAGTTTTTACATTTGAAAATGGACTTTCACCTGTCGGATATTTTAAACGTAGTTTATATCTTGTAAAAGGGAATTTTGGCAAAACTTTTTCATTAATGGCTATTCTTACTGTTTTAACATATTGCCTTTTTGTTCAAGGTTTTGGAGTTTTATTCGATGCCTTTAATTGGACACAAGGTTTGGAAAAAATGTTTGAAGCTTGGGCGTTAACACTTCCTCTTGAATTGGTTGAGAAGTTTGGCGTTACTCCGAGTCTTGTTGGTGCGGCATTGGTTAAATCAATGATTTCATTTATTGTAATCGGATTTACAATGCCTTTGAGAAGTATTTGTTGGACTTTATGGTACAATTGCCTTGCGGAAGACGATAAGCCTGTTATTAAAAAAAGTCGTAAACGTGCTGTAAAAAAATCGCGCGGTGAGTCAAAAGAGGTTGCAAAGACTTTTAAGATAGAAAAACGAGGAATTGATCCAGAAATTATAAGACGAGCTAGATTGGAAGACGACGAGTATTAATATGTTTATATGTAAAAATTGTAAATCAATTGATAAGTTTGAATTGATGTTCTCTCCTGAATACAGAGGGGACAAGAATTTTGCGCAAGAATATAATAAAAACGGCGAAATAGAAATTACTGTTGATGGTTACAGATTTGTACCGGATTTACAGTTTATGAATGAGCATGCCGTTTGCAAATATTGTGGACAAATTTATATGTGGGATTATGAAGGGAGAAAATAATGAAAAGAGAAGGAAGAGCTAATAACGAAACTCGAGAAATTCGTTTTATAAAAGATTTCACAAAACATGCATTGGGCTCTGTTTTGGTAGAGTTTGGTGACACAAGAGTTTTAACAACTGCATCTGTTGAAGAAACTAAACCAAAATGGATGGACAAAGAAGATAAAAGAGGTTGGGTTACAGCAGAATATTCTCTTTTGCCATCTGCCCCTAACACAAGATGCCAAAGAGAAAGGACTAAGATTTCAGGCAGAACTCAGGAAATTCAACGACTTATCGGAAGAAGTCTTCGAGCTTGTATTGATTTAGAAAAAATTCCGGAACTTACAATAACAATTGATGCAGATGTTTTGCAAGCTGACGGAGGAACAAGAACAGCAAGTATTTGTGGCGGATTTTTGGCACTAAAAATTGCTGTTGAAAAACTTTTGAAAGAAGGAAAAATCAAAGAAAATCCGATAATTGAGCCGATTGGTGCTATATCAGCTGGAATTGTCGATGGAGAAGTTCGTCTTGATTTGGACTATATTGAAGATTCGCATGCGCAAGTTGACAGTAATATTGTCTTAACAAAAAGCGGAAAAATCATAGAATTTCAAACGACTGCTGAGGGAGCACCTTACGAGCAATCTCAGATGATAGAAATATTTAATGTCGCTCAACAAGGTATAAAAAAAATAGTTGATATGTACGAAAAAATTTAGTATAATAATTCCAGAATTTAGAAGGAGGTTTTTATGAAACGTTTATTAATTGCAACATTATCTCTTGTAATGATTTCATCAGCGGCAATGGCTGCAACAACAAATTCAACAACAACTCAAACAACTTATACAGAACAGTTTATTCAAAAACATACTCAAAAAATTACTGATGCTGAAAAAAGATTGCAAGAAAAACAGAAAGCTAACGAAGATGCTTGGGCTAAAAAACAAGAACAATTAAAGAAAGATACGCAAGCAAGACAAGATGCCCGTTTGAAACAACAACAAGAATGGAAAAATAAAATTGAAGCTCAAAAGAAAGCAAACGAAGAAGCTTCAAAAGCAAGACAAAAGAAATTGCAAGAAAAGAAAGAGTTATTTAACAAATTGATTTCAGAATAGGAGAAAATTATGAAAAAGAAATTAGCTACATTGATGGCAGTAATGGTAATGACAATGATGACAGTTTCTGCTGCTGAAACACAAGGCCCTGTTTCAAGATGGTTGGATAATCTTACCGGAAAAGTTGCAAAAAAAGAACAATCTGTAAACCAAAAATCACAAAAAGAACAACAAAAAATTGCAGCAAAGAAAAAAGCTCAACAAGAAAAAGTGGCTAAACAAAAAGCAAAAGCTCAACAAAAGAAATTAGAAAACCAGAAAAAAGCAGCAGAACATAAGAAAAAAGTTCAAACTAAGAAAAAACAACTAAAAGATTTATTTACTGTTAACTAAGAAATATAAAAAGGCTCCCCAAACGGGAGCCTTTTTACTATACTTTTTTATTATATATAAGTTTTTTCTATTGCTTCACTAAATTCAATTGGGTCGTTTTTTAAAATATTTTCTTTAGTAGCAATTCGTTTGTCTTGAAGATCTGCTAAGTCACCTTTAAGAGCCCCTATTCTTTTATGTGCATTGTCAGCAAGAACTTGGTTTGCTCGCGTTTGAGCTCCGTTTTCAGCTCTGAATAAGGTTAAATTTGCACTTCTCAAATTTCTATGAATAGCTGAGGCTTGGGCGTTTGATTTTTCAGTTAATTTGCCAACTTTAAATACTTTTGCAAGAGATTTTGCAACTTGTTCCGGAGTATGTTCTCTACAAAAATTTTTAAATTCTCCAAAAGTGTTCATAAAACCTACTTCTGTACCGTTTGTAAGAAAACTTGCACATTTAAAAGTTTTACCTGTATCACCTTTTTCTACTTTATCTGCAACGATTTCGAAAACGTCATCTTTATAATGTTGCGTTGCTTCTTCAAACTTTTTCGCAATTTTGTCTGCTTCCGGCATTTTAGTCCAACTTGTTTTCAATTTTGCTTGAAAAGCCGGTTGTTGTTGATTGTTAATAGCTGATATCATTTAATTCTCCTTTTTCTTATGCTGTTTTAACAATTCTAAAATTTTTTTTTGCTATTTTTTAACAAAATGTAAATTTAAAAATTTTGCATAAATCTTTCATCTGTGCTAAAATTCTCTTATAAACGGTATGGAGTTAGTTTTATGCAAACATTGACAAAAACTCTTAATGGAGCTCAAATTTTAATAAAAACATTGACAAACCTAGGTACTGAGACGATTTTCGGTTACCCTGGGGGAATTGTACTTAATGTGTATGACGAATTAGCTAAACAAAATGATATTAAGCATTTTCTTGTTCGTCATGAACAAGCAGCAATTCACGCAGCTGAAGGGTATTCTCGTGCAACAGGGAAATGTGGTGTTTGCCTTGTAACTTCCGGTCCCGGGGCTACAAATATAGTAACCGGGCTAGCTAATGCTTATCTTGATAATTATCCGCTTGTCGCAATTACAGGACAGGTTTCTGCTGGACTTTTGCATAAAGACGCCTTTCAAGAAGTCGATATTCTGGATATAACAAAATCTTGTACAAAAAAGGGAATTCAAGTAAAAAAAGCTTCTGAGTTAGAAAAAGCTTTAATTGACGCTTTCCAAATTACAATGAGTGAACGAAAAGGGCCTGTTGTTGTTGATATTACCAAGAATGTATTTACCGAACTTGCTGAATTTTCAAACGATTTTAAATACAACAAAATTGAAACTTGTGATATTGATTTATATAATTTAAAAAATGCTTTCATGCAAGCCCAAAAACCTATTATTATAGCAGGTGGTGGAATAATTCAATCTTCTGCTTGTAAGGAACTTTTTAAGTTCGTAAAAAACTCCCAAATTCCTGTTGTATCTTCAATGATGGGTATCGGTGCTTATCCTCAAAATGATGAAAATTATATTGGAATGATTGGGATTTTTGGACAGTATGCGGCAAATGAAGCTGTGCGCCAAAGTGATTTGGTGATTGCTGTCGGAACTCGTTTTAATGACCGTATTACGTGTTGTTTTGATAAAGAAAAACTTTCTCAAAAGCTTGTACATATTGATATCGATCAAAAAGAACTTTCTAAAATTATACCGGCTTTGATTGGAATAGTTGGAGATGCAAAAGAAGTTTTGAATGAAATGAATTCATGTATTAATAAGTCAGATTTTATAGACTTTTCGTCTTGGCTAAAAGCAGTCAAAAATTTGCAAGAAAAGAACATAAAACCTGCTAAAAAATCTGATAATATGCATTCCTTTGAACTTATTCAAGAGCTCCAAAAGTGTCTTAAAGATATGGATTGTGTTGTTACAACAGAGGTTGGACAACATCAGGTTTGGGCTTCTAGGTATTTAAAATTCAATAAGCCGCACAAATTCATTACCTCTGGTGGTTTAGGAACAATGGGTTTTGGTTTTCCAGCAGCGATAGGAGCTTGTGTTGCAACCAAACAGCCGGTTGTTTGTATAGCCGGCGATGGTTCTTTTCAAATGAATATTCAAGAATTAGCTACATGTGTTGATTATAACCTGCCTGTCAAAATTTTCGTACTTAATAACGGTTATCTCGGCATGGTTCGTCAATTTCAGGAAAAATCTTGTGAAGAACGCTATTTTGCAACAAAAATTTCTAATCCGGATTTTGTAAAACTTGCCGAAAGCTACGGTGCAAAAGGATTACGCGTAAAAGATTTAAAAGATGTTAAGGAAGCTGTAAATATGGCTTTTGCGTACAAAGGTCCTTTCATTGTTGATTTTGCAATAGAACCGAAGGAATTATTATAATGCAAAATAAATTAAGGACATTAGTTCTTTTTGGAATTTATCTGGTTGTTTTGCTGTTTGCAACTGAGCATTTTACAATGCAATTGCTTGATAAAGCGGCAAAAGAATCGTTTAAAAAGTTGTATTCGGCTTATTCTCAGGCACTTTTGCTGACTGTTGATGATATGAACGGTGATACCGGTTGTTTTTATGGGAGCAAAAAGAATTTGCCAACGAAAATAGCCGGTTGTAATAGGTTTTATAAGAATTTTGCAACGAATTTGCGAGTTACGCAATATTGCAAAAACAATGCACTTGCAAAAGGGTGTTTGCCGATGTACAAAAATTACGCTATAACGCCAACATGTGCCGGCTTTTCAGAAAATATGATTAACCGTTATGATCAAGTTTTTGTGATGAATGATAAAACTAACTTGATTGTTTTTAATCTCCCACAAAATACACAAAATCCGATGTTTGCAGTCGACAGCAATGGTAAATTACCACCAAACAAGAGCGGTTATGACCTTTTTAGTCTGATAATTATGCGAAATGAGCGTGGTGAATACTATTTTCACCCGAATATTACATATTGTTTGCCTATTGAAAAAGGCGGAATGAATAATTTACAGGATATTTTTAAATAAAACTTAGTCCATTTGAGAATAAACACGTTTAATTTCTTGAATATCTTGCCACATAAGCCATTTTGGGCTTCCTTTTTCACGAGAATCGTTCCTTAACAAGTATGACGGGTGAAAAATCGGCATCATTTTAGACATATTTGGACCTTCAAACCACTTGCCACGAATTCTTGTTATACCTTGATTTGTGTTCAAAATTGATTGCACCGCAACACGTCCGCACAAAAGAATTATGCGAGGTTTCAGAATATCAATTTGCGCATCTAAAAACTCTTTGCAAGCCTCTTTTTCTTCTGGTAAGGGGTCTCGATTTTCAGGAGGTCTACATTTAATTGTGTTACAAATATAAACGTCTTTTTGGCGTGAAAGTCCGACAGATGCAAAAATTCTGTCAAGCAACTGTCCTGCTTTGCCAACAAAAGGTTCACCTTGCTGATCTTCATAATACCCTGGGGCTTCGCCGATTAACATAAGTTTGTGGTTTGGAATTCCTGCTGAAAAAACGGTGTTTGTCCTTGTTTTGCACAAAGAGCATTTTGCGCAAGAAAGACATTTTTCTCTTACTTTTTCTAATTGTTCAATTTCACTTTTTGTTGCTTCTTGCATAATTTTATCCTACTTATTTTGAACGACTCCGGCTGCATCTTTAATTATATAAGGCCTTACAAATGCCCAAGTTCCATAAAATGATGATAAAAGTCCTGCTGCCATTGTTCCTTTAAAAACTTTCGGGTGTTTGGTTTTATTTACCAAACCTGCGAGTGTAACAAGAGTTGTTCCTGTCATAATTCCAAGATAACCTTTGAAAATAGTTCTTGGTACTACAATTGTGTCTGTCAAATCTGCTGAATTTCGAATTTTTGTTTGAAATTTATCTAGGATAGAATTTTGAGGATAGCTGTTTGAACCATAAAAACTTTGACCATAAGAGATATTGTTGATTTTCATATTGTTTTTCCCTAATCTAGTAAAATATTATAAGATGATTATAGTACAAACAAGTTAATTTTGATTACATAATTCAGTAACACTTTGTTTACAAAATAGCAAAAATATTTAATCAGGTGTATTCTTAGAATATGAAGATTTTACCGGTATCTTTAAATTTAAACAGTTATAGTCTTGGGAAAAACAATGATAAAATTCAAAAGAAATCATCTGCTTCTCCCATGCAGAACCCTTTTGTTGCAGGTGATCAGGTTTCATTTGGTGCTAAGTATAGGCCGCCGCATCTTTTTATAAGTTCTATGTCAGAGCTTAAAACATTGGCTCAAAATGGGTATTTACATTGTATTTGGTGTGGAAAGCCGATGTTACATCAGAGTGAAACTGAATATTTATTAAATAAAGGACGAAGACTTTCTAAAAATAGTAAGGATTTTACAAAATTTTTAACCAGAATTCAAGAGTATTTGCCTCATGAGTATATTAAGCTTGTAAAACACATGGCTGCATACGCCACTGCTGACCCCAATGTACCTTTTGAATCATTAATGAAAAATATGTTGCCGCATGCAAATAAAAAATTATTAAACAAGCAGTTCTTTATTTTTCATAAACTCCAAAAATTAAGAAATAATCTTCCGGTTGAATTACATAAAGACTTTGATATTCTTTTGCAAAATAGCAAAAATAGAGTTTTAGAAATACCTTATGAAAGCGAATATAGTGCAAAAGAGTTTTGTTATAAATTAAATGTTTTGGCAAAATCAGTATCTTCACCGGTTCGTAAAAAGAAAATGATACGCTTTGCTAACATTCTAATGCACCCTACATTTAAAGAGCCGAATAGTGTTTTTTCTAAAAAATTCAAAAGTGGTTTGTATAGCCAGTTAGGTCTTGATTCCCAACTACCTGAAAACTACATTGCTCCCACTGATAAGGATTGGAAGCAAAAAGTAGAACTTTTAATTATGCGAGAACTTCAAAAATTAGCTAATCGTGAAGGGCGTTCGGATATTTTAAGACTTTGCGAAACAACAAAAGACAAAATTGATGGAGTTCCAACTGTTGTTCAATTTAGTAACAAGGCTTTTAAATATAAATTGGGAGAAATTGTAGATAATTTACAAGATGAAAAATTAAAGAAAAAATTCTTTGATATTGCAGATGAATTACCTAGTTCTATCGATAATATGTACGCCTTTATTGTTAAAAACAAAGATGCAAATGCATATGGTTTTTTGCAAAAATTATTCGAACAATCACAAGTGACGCTTGAACATATTGTACCAATCCTCAGAAATACTTCTGCGGCAGAACTGAAACATCAAAACCGAGGACTTCAAGCCGGTGAAAAGGTTACAAGAGGGAAAAATAATCTTGGAAATTGGTCGTTAGCTCATGCTTATTGCAACGGTCTTCATGGGCACGAAAACATTAAGGGGGCTAATTTCCCGTTCAGTAAAGAAGCCGGAGAAGACTATTTTAGAACAATGATTGAAGTTGCTAATAACAATGAAATTTCAGGAGCTTCTGTTATTCAAATGGCTAAGAATTATTTGAAAGAAACAGGTATTAAAATTAAGCTAAAAGGCTTGAAATATTCTCCTGAATATTAACAAATGTAAACAATCTGTTATTATTCCTAAACTTTTTGACAAAAACTGCCGATATCTTAATCGTAACAAAATGAGGGATTAATAAAATGGCAGATACAGGTGCTTCATTCAACAGACCATATAAACCTTTTGGGCTTAACGTAAAAGTTCCGGATGTTGGCGAAAAAACATTAAAGCTTGCCGGCGGAACATTAGAGAATATTGTTAAAAGTCCGACAGAGCCGTTATTTAAGTTTTTAGAGGATAATGAAGAAGTTTTTACAGGCGATATTAATTACAAGATTAATAAATTGACGGCAGAAAGCTTTACGATTGGTTCTGCAATGCGCCGTGAAGACGAAAAAATGAACGGACTTCCGTCGTCTTTCGACATGCATTTTTAAAAGAAAGGTTTATTGATGAATAAATTATTGGTTAGGTTGCTTTGTGTGTTAGCTTTTTTGCTTTTTTTTAGTGCGGAAGTTTTTGCAATGGCTTGGGAAAACCCAAATTTAAAAGTTTGCATAGTCGGAAACAACAAAAACAACCCTATGATGAAACGAGCATTTAAAGAGTGGCAAACTCTCTCAGATAATACGGTTCGTTTTACTTTTGTCCAAAAACCAAATCAAGCAAATATTGTTGTATATTTTGTCCAAAAGCTTAATGGGGTAAGCCAAAAAAGCGGCAATAAGATAGGTTTGACATCATATCGTTCAAGAGGAAACTCAATTGTTTTTGCAAAAATTCAAATATCCGCATCAGGACAAGGTAATACAAGAACATTAAATCAAGATGAAGTGTACAGTGTAATGTTGCACGAAATCGGGCATGCTATCGGCTTGTCACATAACTCAAACCCTAAAAGTGTTATGTACTATGCTTCGGGAGCTAATCGGATATCTAGTGAGGATATTAAAAATCTAAAAAAAGAATACGGTGTAAATGTAAAATAAATATACTTTTTTTACATTATTGCCCTTCAAGTCTGATTGTTTTATGCTATTAGTATGATTAAACAAGTCAGATTAAAAGATTACATACTCATAGACGAATTGGTAGCGAATTTTGATAGCGGATTGAATGTTATCACCGGTGAAACAGGTGCCGGTAAGAGTATCTTGATTAACGCGATTGATATTGCGTTTGCGCCTCGTGTGTCAAAAGATGTAATTAAGCATGACAAGGAAAAAGCTGTAATTGAACTTGTTATTGAAAATACAAAGCATGATTTGTCTGAATTGTTTGAAGAAAATGGAGTTGATAACTTTGGTTCAGAAATCGTTTTGTCGAAGGAAATCACCCAAAACGGAGTTCGTTCCAGAGTGAATGGAACACTTGTAAATCAAGAGTTTATCAAACATTTGAAAAATTACTTTTTGGATATCCACTCTCAGCACCAGACTTATGCGTTTATGCAGCCCAAATCACATATTACGCTTTTGGACAATTATGCAAGAGAGTCGTATGGCGAAAAATTAGAAGGGTATAGGGAAAAGTTTAAAGAATTTCAGCACTTGAAAACGCAGTTAGAAAATTTGAAAACAGCCTCTGATGCGACAGAAAATCAGATTGAATTTTTGAAATTCCAAATCAATGAAATTGATTCTGCTGCAATAAAAAGCACGACAGAGGACGACGAGTTGAATTCGGAGTTGGAAGTTTTAGAAAATGCGGAAAAATTGAAAGAGCTTACAGGGACTTCATATTGGGCAATAAATGGCGACGATGGCTCGATTATGGAAGCGTTGGGTAAGATTAAACAAAATGTTTCAAAAGCAGCTTCGCTTGACAAAAATTTGGAAGAAACCGAAAGCAACTTGATTGATGCGATTGAAAGGTTAAGAGATGCCGGCTCGGAACTTCGAGAATACAGCCAAAATCTTGACAATGACACAGAACGTTTGAATGAAATTCAAGAACGATTGTATGTCTTGGATAAGCTAAAACGCAAGTATGGTGGCACTCTTGAAAGTGTTATGCAGACTTTTGATAAACTATCAGAAGAGCTTAATGCAATCGAGTTTTCAAACCAAAATATTGAAGAAGTTGAGGCAAAAATTGAGAAAACTCAAAAAGAATTAGAACATACCGCAGCTGAAATTAGCGAAAACAGAAAGAATTTTGCACAGGTTTTGTCTGTTTTAATTCAAGAGAAGTTGGAAAAATTGGAACTTCCAAAAGCTCGATTTGAAATTTCTGTTCAGCCAAAGGAATTGGGTTCAGATGGGGCAGACAATGTTGAATTTTTGATTTCTACAAATGTGTCCGAGGACTTGAAACCACTTGCAAAAACAGCGTCCGGCGGTGAAATTTCACGAGTAATGCTTGCAATAAAGTCGATATTTGCACAAAGTGATGATATTGACACAGTGATATTTGATGAAATTGATACGGGTATTTCAGGAAAAGCCTCTCAAAGTGTAGCTGATGAGATTGTAGAACTTTCAAAATTCCACCAGATAATTTTGATTACGCACCAACCGATTATTGCCTCAAAGGCGAATAAACATTTTTATGTTCGCAAATCTCAAAATGATGAAACCAAGGTTGAGGTCTATGTTTTGACCGGAGAAAATCGAGTTAAGGCTCTTGCGGAGCTTGCCGGTGGAGAAATCAACGAACAATCCATCGAATTTGCAAAATCATTGATTGGGTAAAGTCAGGTGTTTAAAGGTGTTCCAGAGTTGTCTAAATATCTCCGCCCAAGAATTTGAACAATTCCGCTTCATTTGGTTCAAGCCCTTCTAAAACTTTTTTAGTTGCAAGTTCTGTGTAGATTTCCCAATTATTCTTTTCATTTATTGCACTATATTGTGATAGCTTTCTAACAGTTGGCATGAATTTATTAGGAATCTTTTTTATGGCAAAAGCTGTCAAAAGTGGGTGCGTTTGATGCATCATTTCATGAATTTCCATATGCATTGGCGAGTTTGTAGAGCCATGTGTTTTAAATCCACAAAATTTTTGCCATTTTTCATAAGACTGTTTAATATCTGGCGGCATTGTATTAAATATTTTGTCTATAATCTGTAAAGTTCTTTGCCTTATTGAAGTTGGTGGCAAAAGGACTGTTCTTATTTCTTCTCCATTTTTAAATAATCTCATGAATTCGCCAGCACCAAGCGTGAATGGCGTAACAATAAATTCATCAGGGATTTTAATACCTTTACTTTTTGCTAATTTTACTGCTTGAAGTAGTCTTTGAGCGAGTTCTAAATCATCTCCCAAACTGGCGTTTTGAACTCCATATTTTTCTTTTAAAATGTTTTCTATTTTTATAACTTCCGGATTAGTTGATTTTTTGCTAAATGTAGTATATATTTCTCGACGGCAAGCAGTTCGAAAATTTCGAAATTTGTAAATATTTTGTTCTTCTTGAAGAGAAATAGAATGCTTATTTTTGAGTTGAGGTTTTTGTTTAGGCAGAATCTTTTTTGCCAAAAATATTGGAAAATCAATTATGGATATATATAACTCACGTAAACTTTTTGCATTTTTTATTCGCGATAAAGCATTTTTAGGCACTCCAAATTCACTAAGAATTTTTAATAACTGTTCTTTTTTCGCATGTTCTGCATTGTTTAAAGGTTTTCCAGGAAGACCTGTTAAAAGTTCATTTGTAATACAATCTTGCGAGTGCCACATTATTCTACTATATATTTTTTTACCGGTTATAATTTCTTTTTTAGTTAAACCAGTTGTAATATTACTAATATTTGCCACTACAAATCTCCTACTAATATATATAACAAAATTCTAAAATTAGAATTGCGTGAATATTAAGTTTTATGAATAAAAACTATCGGAGAAAAGTATGTCAGCATTACTATGCCGACAAAGGGTTACAAGAATTTTAGCATAAAAAAATTGCGGAATAAATCCGCAATTTTCTTAATCCTCAATAAAATCCCTGAAATGCTGTAATTCTTGTTTTTGCCGAATTTTGGTTAATGCATTATCTTCAAGCTGGCGAATTCTCTCTTTGGAATACCCCATTATCTCGCCAAGTTGTTCCAATGTGCGAGGAATTTCCCCGTTTATTCCAAATCTGCAACACACGATTTTTTGTTCTCTTTCCGGTAATGTTGAGAGAATATCTCCGATACTTCCTTTAAGGACATTGTTTTTTGTCTGGTTTTCTGGCGAGCGATATGATTTATCCTCAATGTAATCTCCGACATTTAAGTCGTCAGTAACAGGAGTTTCAAGGCTAATCGGCTCTTTTATAATCGCTTTTTTTATTGACAAAATTTGTTTAGACGTCATACCGAGTTTTTCTGCAATCTCCTTGTCTGTCGGCTCTCTTCCGAGTTCAAAAGATAGAGTGGTGTACATGCGTTTGAATTTTCTGATTTTATCTGTCATGTGAACAGGAATTCGGATAGTTCTGGAATTATTTGATATAGCACGAATAATCGTTTGTTTTATCCACCAAGTTGCATAAGTTGAAAATTTAAAATTCTTTGAGTAATCAAACTTTTCAGCCGCTTTGATTAGCCCAAGAGAACCTTCTTGCACCAAATCCATAAACAAAACGCCTTGTCCGATATATTTTTTTGCAATGCTTACGACAAGTCGCAAATTTGCCTGAACAAGTTTACGCTTTGCAATTTCAGCATGCGTCGGTTTACCTTCTTTTATTGTTTTTCCCAGAGCTTTTTCTTCTTTTGAATTTAAAAGCCTGATTTTCCCGATATCTTTCAAATACATCTGTAAAATATCGTCATCATTGAAAATCGAATTAAATGTTTTTGGTTCCTCAATCTCTGTCAAATCATCTTTTTCAATATATTGAAAGTTGTCGGTTTCTGTGTATTCTGCTTTTAAATCTTTGTATAAATCCACACTCATAAATCTTCCTCACAAAATTGCTGTACAATATTTTGGACGAAGTTTTTTTATTTTTGTTTCAATTCGATTTTTTGTGTAAAATAAAAGTATGGGAATTGTTAGCGAACAAGAATTTATAGCAAGAGTTCGAAAGATGGACAGATTTTCTTTTACCGCAGGTGAAAGAGATGATATTTCTCGACTTGATACGCATGATGTGCGTTATGTTGAAGATGGCCGTTTTTGTGCAAACTTGCATGTGCATACCGAAAATTCAGATGGTACAATGACTGTTGAAGAAGTTTTGAAAAACGCACAAACTCTATCTGAAAGAAATCCAAAATTTTTAGTTGCAATAACAGACCATGACACAGTTGAGGGTGACAAAGAAGCTGTTGAACTTATAAAAGAATATAGTGATGTTAATCTTTGTTGTGGTTTAGAGATTTCGACTTATGCAATAAGTTTTCCAAATCAACCAAAGCCGATACAGGTGCATTTGTTGGTTTATGGGGTAAATCCGTTTGATGAAAGATTGAATAAGTTTTTAGCTGATAAAATGTCTAAAAAGCTTGCTCTTGCCAAAGAAACTGTAAGAAAGTTGAACGAAGCTTTACCAAAATATAATTTTACGCTTGAAGAAGCCGCAAAATGCCACAATATGGT
>CAKUZO010000024.1 GCA_934717895.1 uncultured Candidatus Melainabacteria bacterium
GGGTATGGTAGCTCAACAAAATACAAATTCAATAGATTACAAAGAACTGTATTCGCAATACAACTGGTTTGCGGAATCTTATTTGCCTGCCGTACAAGCTTCGTGTGACGAGTTTTTCCTTAGCGGATTTGAGTTCACATTGTTGGGAATAAGCAAAAACGTTAATACTTTAATGGACAAAGACGCATATTTTGTCACCAAAGTTCGTATTGACAAGCTTCACGATATGTTTTTCAGAACATCTGAAAAAGCAGTTGCAATTATACTCGACAAAATTTTGGGCAAACCTAATTCTCGATTTAATCTAAATAAACTAACTGACTTGGAAGCAAAAATTATTACGTCATTCAATGATTTTATGTTCAATTCGCTTTCCCAGTTTTTGAACCCTGCTCAACCTTCTCTGAAAAGAACAAATTTTGACGTAATTCACTTAACATTTTTGATAAAAGACACAAGTACTGGAAAAGTTGCTAAACTTATTATATCTTTACCCGAAGAGCTTTTAACCCCTGATGAAGTAATATCGGAAGAAGAAAAATTCGGACCGGAAGACTTTCCGACAAGTATTATTAATGCAATAGTTAAAGTCGGTTCAACCCGCACAAAACTTATTGATGTAAAGAATATTGATATTGATGATATTGTCGTTTTGGATAACAGCAATACATCACGTATGGTTCTAAAATTAAACGAATATGAAGAAGACATTAATCTAAACCCAAACTTGGGACTGGTTGTTCCGGTTGATAACGATGGAGGAAATATTGAAATGGCAGGAGAAATAACAAATCTTTGGGACAGTATTGAAGTTGAGATGGACGCTCAATTTGATTCTGTCAAAATTACTCTTGGCGAATTAAAGAATATAGAAAAAGGCTTGGTTGTCGATTTGACATCAATTTATGACAATAAAGTTACACTCAGCGTAGAGAATAAACCTATCGCAAAAGGCGAACTTGTTATTGTTAACGATAGATATGGTGTAAAAATCGAAGAAGTTATTGCAAATTCTCAAAAAACGAATTCCGAAGAAGAAATAGAAGGACCGCAGGAAGAATTTGACGAAAATGAAGAGCACCCACAATCTGATGACGATTTTGGGGACGAAACAATGGACTTTGATGAAAATTCTGAACAACATCAAGAAGAAAATGAAGAAGGCGAACATTCAGATGAAGATGAATTTGATTACAGCGATTTTGAACTGGAAGATGAGGACATATAGGTGAGTAGTGAATGGTGAGTCGTGAGTAGTTCTTTTCGTAAAAAGTTGTATTGGAGCGAAAGCGACCGAAAAGGTCTATTCACCACTCACTAATTGCTATTCACTAAAATAACAAGAGGAGGAACACATGGGATATATGATAAATTTCATAGTTTACACAATTGCAATGGTAGGGATAATTTCTCTTGCCGTATTTGTTTATAAAAAATTCTCTTTTTGTGCCGGCTCAAAATCAAAATTCTTAAATGTTGAAGATTGTATAAGTATTGGACCTAGAAAAGAACTTTTTGTTGTCAGAGCAGGCAACGAAAGATTTTTAGTAGCCTCTGATGTTGGCAGAACAAGTTTGATTTCTAAATTAAACACAAATTCTAACTATGTTGAAGAAGTAAAAGAAATTGCTCAAAATTCGTATAATCAAAAATCTATAAATAATTCAAAATCAATTTTGAATTCTCAAAAGAGAGAAAATACAACAAGTGTTGATGATTTGCCGGAAATTTTAAATATTTCAAGACAAAATCGTCCAACAATGAAAAACCACCAACCTAAAAAAGTTTTTAGGAACATCGTAAATAATATATAGAGGGATATAATGGAAACAATAATTAAAGATATGAATCCGGTATTACAAATGTTGATATTAATGACAGTTTTCTCATTAATACCATTGATTTTTTGCTGTATGACAAGTTTTTTAAGATTTGTCATTGTGTTTTCAATGCTGAAAACCGCAATGGGTACTCAACAGGTTCCTCCATCAATTGTAATTATCGGACTTGCAATGATTTTGACATTTTATACAATGGGCGGAACTTTCCAGAAAATGTACGATATGGGTTCTGTTCCATACCAAAAGAACCAAAATATCATTGAGGCAATAAATGAGGGTTCAAAACCATTAAAAGAATTTATGATGAAACAAACCAGAGAAAGCGATCTTGCATTCTTTGTAGAAGCTTCAAAAGGAGCTCCGCCAAAGAGTCCTGATGAAATTACGGTTTGGCAGGTAGCTCCTGCATTCATCATAAGCGAATTGAAAACCTCATTCGAAATCGGATTTATCATTTTCGTACCGTTTATCGTGCTAGACCTTGTTGTGGCAAACATCTTGCTGGCACTAGGTATGTTTATGTTATCTCCAACAATCATTTCCTTGCCGTTTAAACTGCTGATATTTATTGCGGTAGACGGTTGGGCGCTGATTGTACAAGGGCTCGTGACGAGCTACAATTAAGCTTATCAGATGCTAAGAGGCATAGATGCAAAGTCCGTTACAGGCAAGTAGATTTTAGGGACTCACCAAACAACCATACAAAAACAAACAAGTAGTAAATAGGTCAGGTTCCGACTGACAACAAAAAAAACAAAAAGAGGACAAAAATGGAAGTTTTAGTAGAATATTTAGCAAAAGGATTTTTAATAATGCTTGCAATATCTATGCCTTGCGTACTGGTTGCTGCCGGCATTGGTCTGGTTGTAGGTATTTTACAGGCTGTAACTCAGGTTCAAGAACAAACTATTGCTGCTGCTCCAAAAATTTTGGGCGTATTTCTTGTTATCGTTATCGGCGGAATCGGGTTTATAAATATGTTAAAAGGATTTTTTACTGACGGTATGTCAATAGCTTTTAATCTTGTTTCAAAAAACGACTCTTATGTTTTGCCGGCAGACTATTTTAAATATACTTCTCCTTTTGAAAAAGAAATGTCTGACAAATTTAAAAATCAAGGTGATGTTGATTACTTGATGAAGCACCCTGGAAAAGTTCCATTCATAGATAATCAACAAAAAACAAAATACATATCAAGTCCTCAAACCCCAATGCCAAAGCCTAATTTTGTAGAAACAAATAAAATTATTGGAAGATAGAAAGGAAACGTAAGTGGAGCAAATTATTTCAGAATTAATGAAAATGTTTCCTTTGTTGAGCGCTTATTTAGCCGGCGGAATTTTTATTTTCGCAAGGCTTTTGGGCTTTTTTAGGCTTGCTCCCGTCTTCAATAGAAAAGAAATCCCTGGAATGGTAAAAATTTCATTGTGCCTCTTAATGACGATAGTTTTAACTTGTACCGTAAAACCTGACGTTACTGTAATACAAGGTTCGTTTGCATTATCAATCGTTTTGAATATGGTTGTCGGAGCTATGATTGGATATATTGCTCAACTAATTCTTCTGGCAGTAGATGCCGGTGGTGATATGGTAAATATGCAAATGGGGCTTTCTTCTGCAATGGTATTGGATCCTACAACGTCTTCACAAGTATCCATTGTTGGAAAATGCTTTCAACTTTTAGGGCTTGTTATTTTTATCCAACTAGGTGGAATTTATTGGTTAATTACCGCATTAATTCATAGTATTCATATATTCCCTCTTGGAGCTACAACTGTTCCGTTGCATGAAATCGTTAATATGGATTATATGGTTAAACTATCATCAAATGTCCTATTTATGGGATTACAAATTGCATCTCCAATACTCTTAGCGACTTTGGGACAAGATATTATCTTAGGGGTAATTTCCAAAACAGCACCACAAGTAAACGTATTTCAATTGAGTTTCCTTTTTAAACCGGTTTTAGGAGCGGCAATTATGGTGTGGATTTTGCCAATGCTTGTAAATATTATTTCAGATTACTTTTTGTCATTTTCACAAATTATATAGTTTGTAACTTTATAATGTCAAAATATTTGTGTTCGTACAAGTTTTTTAATATAAAAATGGAGTACGTTTTGTCGTACTCCATTTTAAACTTAAAAAACAGAATAACTATTCTTCTTTGTCATCATCATCAGATTCTTCATCTTCGCCATCTTCAGCGTAATCATCATCTGACATATCATCGTCCAAAGATTCTTCATTCAAAACGATTTCAGTTTCTTCCACTACAACATCTTCATCGTCAGAAACATCTTCGTCGTCTGGGTTTTCAGAACTTTCGTCAGCTTTTTCTGCATCTTCTTTTGCCAAAGCTTCTTTAATTTCTTCTTCATCTTTAGCACGAATTACAGGAATTGAAAGCATCAAAGCAACCTGATCGCCGTCTTGTTCAAGGTTAAGTTCCAAAGCTTCTTTATCCATTTCAACATATTTTGAAAGAAGTTCTACCATTTCCTTGCGCATACGTTCCATAAGCTCAGGCGTCAAATTTGTTCTATCTTGCATTAAAACGACACGTAATCTGTTGCAAGCCGTATCTTTTGCGGATTCAACCTGTTCTTGTTCAGCATCTGTTTGACGGAAGAAACCTAAGACTTTATTATATAAATTTTGCAATATCATCTTATTTCTCCTTTCCTGTCAAGCCTGAGAAGAATTTTTTAATTCTTGCAACAACACCTTTTGGCTCGTCCAAATTCAAGAACGGAACATCTTCACCGATAATTCTTCTTGCTACATTATTATAAGCTTTCCCTGCTAACGATTTTTCATCATTTACAATCGGCTCACCTTTGTTTGTAGAAGTGATAATTCCGGTATCCTCAGGAATTATACCTATCAATTCTGCTGAAAGAATTTCTACAACATCGTCAACGCTCATCATATCTTTTGATTCAATTAGGTTTGGTCGAACTCTGTTTAGCAAAAGTTTGTAAGACTTAATTTCTTCTTTTGCTTCCAAAAGTCCGATAATTCTATCAGCGTCACGAACTGCTGACATTTCAGGAGTTGTAACAACAATTGCCTCAGAAGCACCTGCAACAGCATTTTGGAACCCTTGTTCAATACCAGCCGGACAGTCTACAAGAATAAAGTCAAAATCTTTTTTCAACTTTTCGCAAATATCTCTCAACTGTTCTTCTGTAACCGCTGTTTTATCTCTTGTTTGAGCCGCTGCCAAAAGACAAAGGTTAGGGTTTTTCTTATCTTTAACCAAAGCCTGTTTCAATTTGCAACGTTCTTCAACAACGTCAACAATTGTATAAACAATTCTATTTTCCAGACCAAGTAGTAGGTCTAAGTTTCTCAATCCGAGGTCAGTATCAATCATTACAACCTTTTTACCGGCTCTCGCCAAAGCTGTACCGATATTGGCATTAGTTGTAGTTTTGCCTACTCCACCCTTTCCGGAAGTTATTACGATAACTCTACCGCTCATTATTTCTCCTTTTATGATTCATGTATCTTATGTATAATAATTTGTCTTTTGTAAATACAAGCTTCTTCCGGCACAAAAGTATCTGTCTTTTGAATATACGGAATGTTAGCATTGTCAGGACGTCTTGCAAATGTATCAGCAATTCTTAATTGAATTGCGTTCATTTTTAATGCTCTGATTTTTGCGTATTGATTACCCGCAGAACCGGCATGAGCAATACCGCCCAAAATTCCCCAAACAGTAATATCGCCTTTTGCAATTATTTCGGAACCCGGGTTTGCATCTCCGATAATTACAATATTTCCGTCAGACGTAATGCTTTGACCTGAACGCAAAGTTCTTTGGATATACAAAGTAGGAAGTTTTTCTGTTTCTCTTAAAGATTTTCTCAAATCGTCAAGATTGTAGTCGATATCTTCAATATCGTCACCTTCAATTTTATTTGCGTTTTCAAGTTCACTGTTGAAATTATTAAGTTCTTCTTTTAATTCTGAATTATCAGCATCTTCTTCTTTAACATTTGCAAAATCAGCTGTTTCTGTTGTTCTTTTTAATTCAGATGTATTTTGAACTTCTTCATCTTGTGTTAAAGGCTCAACAATCGGAGCTTCAACTGTTTCCATTTGATTATTCAAATCAATACTTTCCGGTGCAATTTCAGGCAACGGTACAACTTCTTCAACAGGAGCATTTTTCTTTAATTCTTTTAAATCATGTTCTTGTGCAAAAGTTTTAATTTCAGTTGTTTCATCTCCAAAAATTTTGTCTAATGCTTTTTCAAGCTCTGCATTAACTTTTTCTTGATCTGCATTAAATTCAGGAGTTGGAACTATGTTTTCCAAAATTGAAACTTGAATTCCTAAATCTTTTGCAGCTTTTGCTGTTGCATCAGAACTTGTATTTATGAATTCTATTTCTGAGTTCATGGATTCTACAAGAGCTTTAATGCTTGTTAACTCGGTAGGAGTAAGATTAATAGCCCCTAACTTCAAACAAACATTTTTATTTTGTGCTTCCGGCAAGTCCAAAATTCGACTCAACTCATAAATAATCTCAGAGGTTTTCTGAGCGTTGCTGACATCTACAATAAAACCATTTTCTATGTATCCCTTATCCATTGTCAATCCTTCCGCAATAGTTTCATCTATTCCATGACAATACATGAAACATCATAGAACATCAATGGATTATTTCGAATTGTAATAATTTTGACTTAAACCATTATGCAAAAATTGATTCTTTCACGCTTTTTTCTCTAATTCTTCTGCTCATTTCAGATTTTGTAATTTTACCGTCTTTGTTGTAATCCATTTTTGCGTTTGTTGGGTTATAACCGCTTTCGCCTTTTGAGTAAAGAACTTCTCTGTTAGCTCTTCCCGGTGCCAAAATCATTGCATACAAATCTCCTGCTGATAATCTTGCGTTAGGAGAGAATTTCCATTTTTTGATATATAGCAAAAGTTTTTCTGCCAATTCAAGTTGTTCTAATCTTGACATATTCGGAATTTGTTCTTTTGTTAAGCCTTTGCAGCCACATTTGTTTCTAAGTTCTTCAACCGCAGCATCTCCAAATTGAATTAGTCCTACATAGCTTCCGCATTTTGCTTTCGGATCAAAACCTGATTCACTGTTAATCAAAGCTAATAAATCTTTATAATCACAGTTTAATTTTTTAGCAACTTTCTTAACTTTTCTCAAAAAATGTTTGTCCAATTTTCCTGTATCTTTAATTGGAGAATTATCAGTATCTGAAACATCAGTTGTTTTGTCTGTTTTATTCGTGCTTTCTACCGGTTTCCAACTTGCATAATTTACTGTCGGTATTGAGAACAAATTTCCAAAATTGAAAGTTGGCATAGTAAATAGAGGTATTGAATAATTATTTAAAATTGGCATTGAAGCGTAATTGCCGGAAAAAATTGACGGATAAGCAGTTGTAGAACCGAAAGTCGGCATCATAGGCATTGTTAATCCGCTAAATATTGGCATTGAAGGCATTCCGAATTGGAATGAATTCATGAAACTAAAAGGATTCATATATGAATTACAGTGGCAACCGCCAAACATGAACGGATTAAAACCTGCAAACGGATTGCAGTTTCCAGCTATATTAAAGTTATGAAATCCAAAAAAGTTCATATTTTATCCCTTGTAATTCCCCGTTATATATATAAAGTATTTATCGCAGAAATAATTGCCTTGTTTTTAGTACATGTTAAATTTTGTTACTAAAATCAAACTATTAACTTATGTAAAATTTTATTTTTATTATATGATATATCTTAGGGACAGAGAATTAATATGATATTTAACGAAACCAAAACACACGAAATTACAGTCGACGTAGTTATTGTAACTATGAAGAACGACGCTCTTCAAGTTCTACTTGTGAAACGTACAAACGAACCTTTTAAAGACAAATGGGCAATCCCCGGAGGTTATGTAAGATTATCTGAAAACCTTGATCAAGCGGCACTAAGAGTTTTGAAAGAGCGTACAAACATTGACAACGTTTACCTTGAACAACTTTACACATTTGGCGATCCGCTTCGTCACCCGAATGCCAGAGTTATTACATGTGCGTATTTCGCATTGGTTAGAGCCGAAGATATTAATATTGTAACAACTGATGAACTTGGTTGGCACAAAATTTTGGACTTGCCTCCACTAGCTTTTGACCACAAAGAAATTATTGAGTATTCTTTAAAAAGAACTCGTGAAAGACTTGAACTTTGTCCTGTTGCATATCAGCTTTTGAATGAAAAATTTACTTTGACTGAAATGCAAAAAGCTTATGAATTGATTATGGGCAAAAAGCTTGATAAACGTAATTTTAGGAAAAAAGCGCTTGCAACAGACGGACTTATTGAACTTGATGAATACACAAAATCATCATCAAAAAGACCTGCAAGGCTGTACACTTTTAAAGATATTAAATTGAACTCAAAACGAGCTCATTTTATCTCTAAGAAAAAGGAGAAAAAATAAATGTTATTAAATATGGTATGGGCTGTACAAATCTTATCAGCATTACTTTTGATTGTATTAATTCTTTTGCACTCCCCGAAAGGCGATGGCATCGCAGGTATCGGCGGAGCATCTCATGTTTTTGCATCACAAAAAAGTGCAGAAAAAGGTTTGAACAAACTAACAGGTATTGTTGCTGCAATTTTCTTGGTTTGCACATTCCTTCTAGGCTTTGGGATAATTAAGTAGTAAACTTTTCCTCGCCCCGTCGGGAAGAGCGGATTGTTAGCTGAGGGCGGAGGAAGCACACGTCGGCGTGGAGCCGCGGAATATTCCATAGACCTGTTAAACGCGAACAACCAAGCAGGGTAGGGTGAGGGGTTTAAACAACTCTTATATGAATTGTAGCAAATGTAGGTCGGCATTGCTATGCCGACAAGTAAAAGCAGTAGAGCAGGCACTGCCTGACATAATTATTTAAAGTGTGGCACCCACACCGCCATCAATTTTAATTAATCAACTATGAACATACTCGTAACAGGTGCATCAAAAGGTATCGGAAACGCAATCGCACACGAGCTTCAAACACTCGGAGAAGTTTTCGTAACCGGTAGAAACGAAAAAGCTTTGGCAGAATGTAATGCCAAAGGTTTTTGTGTATGCGATTTGGCAAAAGACATCAATGTTTTGGCAAAATTTATTGAAGAAAACGACATTGATGTTTTGGTTAACAACGCCGGAGAATATATTTATTCTGCTCTGGAAAGTATGAATATAACTGATATTCAGCGACTTTATCAAACAAATCTGATAGCGCCTGCATATCTTGCATCAAAAGTAATTCCGAACATGAAAAACAAAAAATGGGGGCGAATTATTAATATTGGCTCAATTTCAGGGGTTATGGGAGAGGCTTATGCAAGTATTTATTCAAGTTCAAAAGCAGGGCTTGTCGGGCTTACCAAGGCGTTGGCGCTTGAGCTTGCGGAATATAATATTACAGTAAATACAATTAATCCAGGGTGGGTTGAGACAGAACTCGGCATGGCATCGATTGATGAGAGCGAATTTTCAAGAGAAGAAATTGTCGAAACTATTCCGCAAAGACGATTTGTCAAACCGGAAGAGGTTGCAAAGCTTTGTAAATATTTGATTTCAGAAGATGCAAAAGGCATAACTGGACAATCCATAAATCTTTGCGCCGGATTAAGTGTCGGAATTTAGCCGCAAAACAATTACCTTGTGACTGTCACCCCCCTCCGAGGTGAAGTCTGTTCTATTTGGTAATAGATTCTGAATAGCAAAACATTTGTAAACAAATTGAAAAATTTCTGATTAGTTATTATAATAAATATATGGACGGATTGGACACAAGTAGTTTAGAAGAGCTTAAAACTCGAATACACGAAAAGCTTGAAGCGACAGAGATGTATCGCTACAAGGGAACTGTATCAAAGCTTTTGGGGTTGACGGTTGAAGTTAAACTTCCGGGACTTAAAGTTGGTGACTTATGTTATATAGAAACAAAAGATGGAAGGCGAAAACCGGCAGAAGTTCAAGCTTTCAAGGGAGAAGTTGCACAATTACTTTTGCTTTATGATGGTGAAGGTATTGGGCAAGGTAGTTTGGTGACTTCGACAGGAAAACCTATTACAATTCCTGTTGGGGACTTTCTTTTGGGACGATTGATTAATCCGATGGGAGAGCCGATTGACGGAAAGCCTCTTGATACATCAGGTGCGACTTGGCGTCCGGTTGAAGGTCCACCTCCGGGACCTTTTGAAAGACCAATTATTACGGAAGTCTTTTCAACAGGTGTTCGTGCAATTGACAGCTGCATGACAATGGGTTGCGGGCAGCGTCTAGGGCTGTTTGCAGGTTCAGGCGTTGGTAAAAGTACATTGCTTGGTATGATTGCACGAAATTCTGATGCGGACGTAAACGTAGTTGCACTAATCGGAGAACGTGGGCGTGAAGTTAAAGAGTTTGTTGAAGATGCACTTGGCGAAAAAGGTATGGCAAAATCCGTTCTTGTTTGCTCCACAGGCGACCAACCGCCACTAATTCGTCAAAAAGCACTTTTGACAGCGACTGCTGTGTGTGAATATTTTAGAGATCAAGGTAAAAAAGTTTTCTTGATGACAGATACCGTAACTCGTTGTGCCATGGCTGGACGTGAAGTTGGCTTGTCACTAGGTGAACCGCCAACAATGAAAGGTTATCCGCCATCAATTTTCTCTTGGTTACAAAAAGTTTTGGAAAGAGCCGGAAACAGTCCGAAAGGCTCTGTTACGGCACTTTATACAGTACTTATGGAAGGTGATGATATTTCCGACCCGATTGTAGATATTGTGCGTGGTATTGTTGACGGTCACATTTTCTTGTCAAGAAAAGTTGCCGAAATGAATCACTACCCAGCAATTGACGTTTTGGGAAGTATTTCAAGGTTGATGTCATCTATTGTTCAGCCGGAACACAAAGAGGCAGCAGGTAAAATGCGTACGATTATGGCTCTTTATCGAGAAAATAAAGACCTTATCGATGTCGGCATGTACCAACCGGGGACAAATCCTCGACTTGATACTGCAATTGAGATGATGCCGAAAATTAATGCATTTTTACAACAAAGAACCACTGATATTGTGAGCATGGACACAACTATTCAAACCCTCGTTGATATGATGCGTGGCGTAGAGATTTAGATAAAATTAATTGTCATTTTTTTTTCTTGTATTATAATATACATATCAAAAAGGAGAGAGGAAATGGAAACATTAACGAAACAAGAGGGATTAATTACAAAGATTATTGGCCCTGTTATTGACGTTGAATTTCAACAAGGCGAGTTGCCTGAAATATATACAGCACTTCACATTAACAAAGACGACGGTTCTTACGTTGTTGCAGAAGTTCAACAAATGCTTGGCGGAAATAAGGTTAGAACAGTTGCAATGTCATCTACCGACGGATTGAAAAGAGGCATGAAAGTTTTTAACACAAATGAACCTATTAAAATTCCTGTAGGAAAACCTATTTTGGGAAGAATTTTGAATGTTACGGGCGATCCTGTTGATAAAATGGGACCTATCGAAACGGACACATATCTTCCTATCCACAGAGAATCTCCAAAATTGGTTGATCAAAACACAAATATTGAGATTTTGGAAACAGGTATTAAGGCAATCGACTTGCTTCAACCGTACCAAAAAGGTGGTAAAATCGGGCTATTCGGTGGTGCCGGTGTTGGTAAAACTGTTTTGATTATGGAACTTATCCATAACATCGCAATGGAGCACTCCGGTGTGTCTGTATTTGGTGGCGTTGGAGAAAGAACTCGTGAAGGTAACGACCTTTGGAACGAAATGAAAGAGTCTGGCGTAATCGACAAAGTTGCACTGATTTACGGTCAAATGAATGAACCGCCAGGAGCAAGAATGAGAGTTGGTCTTTCAGCTTTGACTGCCGCTGAATATTTCAGAGATTTTTCAAAGCAAGACGTACTTTTATTCGTAGATAACATTTTTAGATTTACTCAGGCTGGTTCTGAGGTATCAGCACTTTTGGGACGTATGCCGTCAGCCGTAGGTTATCAACCGACATTGGCAAACGAAATGGGCGAATTACAAGAAAGAATTACATCAACAAAAGATGGTTCTATCACATCAGTTCAAGCGATTTACGTTCCGGCCGATGACTTGACAGACCCTGCTCCGGCTACAACATTTTCACACCTTGATGCATCAACTGTATTGTCAAGACAAATCGCATCACTTGGTATTTATCCTGCTGTGGATCCTCTTGAATCATCTTCAAGAGTACTTGATCCAAATATTATCGGAGATGAACACTACAACACAACAAGACGTGTTCTTGAAATTCTTCAAAAATACAAAGAGTTGCAAGATATTATCGCAATCTTGGGTATGGACGAATTGTCAGAAGAAGATAAAGAAACAGTAAACCGTGCAAGAAAAATTCAAAAATTCTTGTCACAACCGTTCTTCGTAGCTGAACAGTTCTCAGGTATTCCTGGTAAGTATGTAAAACTTGAAGATACTATCAGAGGCTTTAAAGAAATCATTGAAGGTAAACACGACGACTTGCCGGAACAAGCTTTCTATATGGTTGGCACAATCGAAGAAGCCGTTGAAAAAGCAAAAACATTAAAATAGTGAATGGTGAGTAGTGAGTGGTGAATTATCTGTTGCAAGAGGTAATTCACCCTTTACTCCGTCACATGAGGAATAATTATGCACTTAAAAATAATTACACACGAAAAAGTTGTTTTTGACGATAATGTCGATGAAATATACACCAAAACTACTGATGGGGAAATGGGTATTTTGAAAAACCACGTACCTGTTATGGCTGCCTTGGATATCGGTGTGACCAAAGCTATTAAAGATAATCAACCGATTTTGTTTACAACAATGGGCGGTGTTTTGCAGTTTAAAGAAGATGAAGCTTTGATTTTGACAACTACCGCAGAACGTGGCGACGAAATTGATGTTGCAAGGGCAAAAGAAGCTTTAAACAGAGCCAAGGCAAGACTTGCAGATTCAGAAGCAGAAATTGATGCAAAACGAGCAGAAGCAGCTGTTGCAAGAGCCATGGTAAGATTAAAAGCAAAATTAAATTCATAATTTTGGCTAACTATGAAGAATTGTAAATTACTTTTTATTTAAAAAATATTGAAAAATAAATCATTATATGATACAATGGAATTAGCTCTGTACGGGTGCTCATTTTGTTCCTACATTTATTATAAAAGGGAGAATTTGCTCCGATTGAGTGTGAAGTATACCCACCATTTCATATCGAGCTCTTTTGTGGGAAACGGATAACTCAGGGCGTTCACCCACCTGCGAGACCACGCAGGTAACAAAATCACATTCGTATAGGGCTTTTTTTATGAATGATTAGTGTGAAAAATGTATGTTGATATTGATAAAATTGTTGAGATTTTAAAAGAGGCTAAACAACCTAAAAGTGATTTTGTTTTATTGATGGATAATTTTAAAAATCCGTTTTTGGTGTTGATTGCATGTATTTTAAGCCTTAGAACGAATGACAAAACGACGTATCCGGCAACGTTAAGAATGCTTGAATTGGGAAAGACGCCAAAAGATTTTGCAGATTGTGATGAAAAAGTTTTAGAAAAAGCAATTTATCCTGTCGGGTTTTATGCAAACAAAGCCAAACAAATTGTAGAATTATCTAAAAAACTTGTTAAAGATTATAATTCACAAGTGCCCTGTTCGATAGAAGAACTTTGTAAATTTAATGGCGTTGGACGAAAAACCGCCAATCTAACGCTTTCTCTCGGGTTTAATAAACCTGCAATTTGTGTAGATGTCCATGTTCATAGAATTTTCAATCGTCTTGGGTATATAAAAACCAAAAATCCGGAAGAAACAGAATTTGCTCTTCGTGAAAAGCTTCCGCAAAAATATTGGATAGATATAAATACGCTACTTGTAACGCATGGGCAAAATATTTGTAAACCAATTAAACCAAAATGTGCAGAATGTCCGATTAAAGAATATTGTAAAAAAATAATATAGTTCGTTTAATAACAAAGAACTTGTTTATATTTTTGCAACATCAAGTTTTGCCAGATTTTTGACGAATTCTTCTTCTGGTATTGTAATATCAACACCGGCTCTATGAGGATTTGTTATAGTGTATGTTCTATTTACAGCATCAAAAGATTTTAGAGAATATGCATGGCTCGTTAACATATTATATTTTGGATTATTTTGTAAAAAGGCAATTCTTAATAAATAATCTTTATTATTAACGTATTTATGGAAATCTCCAAATAATATTTTCTGTACTTCTCGAGGTGTAAATGCGTGATGAATAACTTGACAACCATTTTCACCTATTGCAGAAAATCCAGCAATAGAACTTAAACTGGTATTTGTTTTGTTAAATTCTCTTTCTATTAAAGCGAGTCCAGGACAACCACTTAATTCTTTTTCGGAACTGCTTAATTTATCTATTCGTATGCTGTTCCCCTTAGTATTTAAGAATAAATTTCCATATTTGTCTTGCGAAAACATTTTATATATTTCGCATCTGCCTTTGGGAGTATTCATAGCATTTTCTAATGGGGAGATAAGAAAACAATCCCCTGTATACTTACTTTGATTTATATTGAATCTTTCTAACGGAGGAAATAGCTTTTTGTACATTTCTTCGCTTATTTTTAATTCTTCAATATTTTTTCCATTATTTAAGTACATTTTTCCATTAATAGAAATTGCATCTCCTAATTTAGTTGAATTTTGTATTTGACTTAAAGAAACATTGCCATTAAACTTTGGAAAATAATTTTGTCCATGGGCAATCGCTTCAATATCATTTAATAAATTTTTGTTCAGGCTAGCATTGAACCAAACTCCTTTTTTATTAATCATATTGTATTTTAGGGCAGAATATATATCCGGACTATTTTTTTTAAGATTGGACATCATTAACTCGCTTCTCTGCAAGAACGTCGTCATTTGTTGCGGGTTGTTTAGTAACTCTACAATATTTTTATTATTTCTGTTAAATTGTACAACGCTGGCAATTTCATCTGCACTTAAATTCATTAATTTGCCGTTTTCTAATTTTTGTAAAGGTTTGCCGTTCAAATATCTTGTTAATATTTGGGCTGTATCTTGATTTGTTGAATTTAATATTCTAGTAAAAGCACTTTGATTTGCTTTTACCCCGAGTGTTGAATGTTCAAGTAATCGCTTAATTAAGTCATAATCTCCATTCGTATTTGCAATAAATCTGTCGAATTGTGTTTTAAAAATTGGTTCATTAAAAATGTATCTTGGGTTTTCAGCCATTTTGTTCGCAAAATATGTTTTTGCTTCTAAATTAAAAGCTTTTTTAAGCTCGCCTCTTTTTTTCAAAAAGGCATTTTCCAAATTATCAGTACAATATCCATTAATTCTTGCTTGTTGGTATTCTTTCCCTAAAGCATTAAATTCCTCTCGAGTTGTGCATTGTTGCAATTTTCGTAAGAAATTTGAATTTTCTACTGATTTTGATAAACTTCCCATAGAAGTAATAGGAGGCTTTTTACTGATACATGGCCTTATATGGCTTATAATCGTATTGGCATTGCGTGTATTAATTAACATATATATTTTCCCCAAAAAATTTCCCCATGTACATTAATAAACACATTTCGTCGATCTTAATTGCCTATTCATTAAGTTATGTAACGAAACAAACCTTCTATAAGAGGACTTTGCACAAATTAATATAAATTAATAAATTAGCAAAAATTTCTTTTATTGGACTTATTATAAAGAAAAGAAAGGTAAAACAATGAAAATTGGACGAATTATAAACAATATGCAAGAAAAGTTGAGAATTAACAAACTTGTACAACACGACAAAAAGTTGAATTCTCTCGTAACTATCCATGAGAACGGATTTAACAGAGCAAATATGCGAGAAATCTATGATGCTCAAGAAGTTTTAGCAAACTATGCTGAACAAAAAGGAATTCATGTTGATGTGTTTGATAAACTTCCGGAAGCTGAGGCTTTGAAACATGAAGGCGATGCAATCACAAATCACGATATCTTTTTAAAGGTTACAGATGATGTAACAGGAAAAGAAAAAGCTGCATCTGTTCAAACTCCAAATTATTTTGAAAAACCCTTTTTACGTGCACTGTATGAAAGTTTGGACAATTTGACAAAAGCGTTTAGAAATCAACACTAATATCTTTTTAAATAAAAATTATTCAAAATAAAAAGCTCCCCTGTATTGAGGAGCTTTTTAGATTTCTTTAATCGAATTTAAAACTATTTTACAGCTTTTTTTACGGCTTCTGTAATATCAGAACCACCGTAAAGAACAACACCTTTTGCTAAAACGATGTCATAACCGCCCATTTTAGCTTGGTTTTCAATCTGTTTAGAAATTGTAGAATCAATTGCTGTCAACTTGTCAGAATAGTTTTTATCCATTGCAACTTTCTTTGCATTTAATTCTTTGTTATATTTTTCTTCCAAGGCTTGCTTTTTCTTAACATCAGTTACTGCTGCAACGTCTTTTCTTGCTTTTTCAATAAAGGCAACAATTTCTTTTGTTTTGGCTTGTTGCTCTTTTTTCAAAGCTTGAACTTGTGATGAAGAGTTTACAACTGCCTGAACATCAACTACTGCTATTTTTGACGGAACATCTGACATTGCATAATTGCTAAATGCAAACCCAACTACAAATGTCAATAAACCAACTGCAAAAAATTTAATTTTGTTATTCATAACTTTCTCCTCATAAACTATATAAACTATTATAAATATTTTATACATTAAAAGAAGGATTTTTTCAATTCCTTCTTTACAAGTTTGGCAAAATTTAATATAATATGTGCAGGTCATATTATCACGAGGTTAACTTTTGTTAATATTGTGTAATAAAACTTCAAAAATCGTTTTTATTTATGTTCCTATACGCAAAAATAAAATTGACCGAACTTTAAACAAATATATATATTTTTTAATTTTAAAAGGTGAATAAATGAAAAAGATGAATTCAAAGAAGAATATTCTAATTATGTGTGCAGCATTTGCACTATCTCTATCAATTACCCCAGCAAATGCAGATTTATATGGTGGCTATAACGGAGTTATGCAGAGTGGTCAGATGGCAGATGTCGCTCGTACGGTACAAGATTTGCAAAATCAAGCCGGTATGAACCAAATGCATGATAGCAACTATCTAAGAGAACGCTCTCAAGAAAATTATAGAAACGAAGATTATAATTATTATCAACAACGTAAAAAACTTAACGGACAAGACGAAGGCAGTACGGTTATTCAAAATTACAATGGCGGCTCAATTCAACAAGCTACCGTTGAAGAAATGAACACAAAAGGTGTCTATGTTAATTCAATTGAAGTTGCTCCGTCAGAAATCTTGACGAAAGACGAAATAAATAAACTTGTTCAACCATTGGTTGGACGAAATGTCTTTATTGATGATATTCAAAAAGTTATTGATAATATCAACAATTTATATGCAGAAAAAGGCTTTGTTACAGCAAGAGCCTTTTTGCCTGAGCAGACTGTTGAAAACGGGCATATCTACATAGCTTTGACTGAAAGTAAAATCGGAAGTATTACTGTTCAACAAAACAAATGGACAAAAGACGGCTATATCACAAGAACATTGCCGGAAAAAGAAGGACAACTGTTTGATATTGTTGAGTTGGAAAAAGATGTTTTGGATTTCAACAGGTATAACGAAGGTGTTAAACTTTCAGCAAATTTAAAAGCGGGTGAAAAGCCAGGCACAACAGACATTGAAGTTGTTGCAGATGAAACTTTTCCGTTCCACGTAATGGGTATTATGGATAACGCAGGTCGTTATAATACCGGTAGTATCCGTGGTGGTGCTATGCTGTATGCGGACAGTTTATTCGGACATCGTGACAGAATGTCATTAGGTTCATATTTTTCAAAAGGTGCACAGAGCCCTTTTGCTGACTATAACTTCCCTGTAAACAAAAAAGACGGACGTGTTGGATTTACTTATTCATCAACATTTGCAAAAGTTAAATATGGACCTTATGCAGATATTTTTGATTTAAGAAGTGCCGGTTCGCAATATTCATTGTACTATTCTCAACCGATTGTGAGAAAACCTGGATTTGAATTGAAAACTTATACAGCTGCAAACTACAAAAGAGCTAGAACTGATATCGGTTTAAAACAGTTTCCAGACGATGATATTCCGGCATCTATTGATAATGTAACATCTTTGGAAGCTGCTTTGCAAATGAGAAAAGATACTAAATACGGTATTTGGTATTTGAACCAAGATGCTTATTATGCAATTCCAATATTTAATAGTGAAAGAGATAACAACTACTTTAAATATAGCGGTAGTTTAGTTAGATTACACGACTTTTCACATGGATTTATCGGTCAGTTAAGAGGTAATTATCAAATTGTACCGGGAGATAAAAGAATTCCTTACTTAGATCAAATGCAAACCGGTGGTTTGGCAACTGTCAGAGGTTATTCAGAAGGTTTGATGATTGGTAAGAATGGCTATTTTGTTAGTGGAGAACTTATGTTCCCTATTATGCCGCGAGAAATTACCAGCCCAAGAAGCGGAGAAAAAATTCCGTTTATCGGTAGATACGTAAAAGGTGCTGTATTTGCAGATACAGCAGGAATTTTCCCGGCAGCAAGAGAAGATGCATTGGGCGGAAGTTATTTTGCCGCATCTCTTGGTATGGGATTAAGAGTTCAACTTCCGGGCGATTTAAGTGCAAGACTATATTGGGGTTATCCGTTGATTAGAAACTTCAACGAACCATATAGCAAAATGGGCAGATTCCACTTTGAATTAACACTTGCTCCAAATATTGATGCATTGTTAGCATCAAGAAGTACGGTTGCTGCTCCAAAAACTCAATTCCAAAAGAATGTTGAAGCAGAATATGTTAACAACTATGATGATGTAAGACATTATGACTACTTCCGAGATGGTGGCGGCGGTCAATTGTAATAAATAAAAAAATAAATTTATAATTTTTGTCAATTAATTAAATCATGGGTATATTATCCATGATTTAATACCTTCTGCCAAAGTAAAGGCAGATTTTTTAGCAGCTAAGCGGCTAGGAAGCGAAGCAGCTAGGTTTTTTAGATGTAGGTCGGCATTGCCATGCCGACATCATGTGTTAATTTAGATGCAAAGACGCCAAGAGGCATAGATGCATGGTCTGTTTCGGTTGAGTTGTTTATGTTTATTTCTTCCTTTGATTTATTTTTATTGCAATAAGCTGGATTCTTTCGCTAATCGCTCAGAATGACGACTAATAGCAACTATTCCCGATACAGACTTCGCCTCTTTGCGTCTTCGCATCTAAATCAGTTTCGTTGTCGGATTGGCAAATCCGACCTACATCTAAAAACCTAGCTGCTAAAACTTTACACAAATGTATGAAGTATAAACCAATGTTGTTACAGAGGGCTACGTGCGTAGCACCGCTTCCTAGCTGCTTAGCTACTTTATCAGCTGGATTCTTTCGCTGTCGCTCAGAATGACGACAAATTGCTTCTGTTTCGAACTTAACGACTTAACGACTTAACGCCTTATCGTCCTATCGTCTTTTAATTCCGATATCACACTATACTTCTTCTAATTCATGTCTAATATCATCGACGGTTACATGTAAAATAGGCGAGTTTTCGTCTTTTCTCAAAACAACATCTTTTATGCCTGACTGAACAATAAATCTTTTACACAAAATGCAAATAAAATTATGTCCCCAAATATACATAGTAGAACCTTTACATCTGTCTTGTCCGGCTTGGATTATAGCGTTTTGCTCTGCGTGGATTGAACGGCAAGTTTCATATTTTGTACCGGAAGGTATGTTGTTTTTGATTCTGTAACATTCTCCACGTTCATAACAAGATTCGACTTTTGATGGTGTTCCATTATAGCCGGTTGCTTTAATTTTTTTGTCTTCCCCGACAATAACGGCTCCAACTTGTGCTCTTAAACAATTTGAACGGCTTGCACAGGTTTTTGCTAAGTCCAAAAAATATTCTTCCCACGACTTTATTTCCATTATACTTTCCTCCTATTTTATTCTATTATAAAATTTATACCTTGCAAATACTTATTTATTATAATAATATGAGACTATGTTTAATTTGTTAAAAAAGAATTCGCTGAAAACAATTGACAAACCTGTAATAGATGAAAAAATTGATGGTTTTCAGTCAAAAGGTACGTGTGATGATAATGATTTACTAATTTCGCTTACGTCTTTCCCTGAAAGAATGTATGAACTTCATTACACATTGTATTCTTTGCTTACTCAGTCTATAAAACCAAAACAAGTGATTTTGTGGCTTGCAAGAGAACAATTTCCAAATCTTGAAAAAGATATTCCTGCAAGAGTTTTGGAGCTTCAAAAGAACGGTTTGACTATAAAATGGACTCATAATATTTATTCTTATAAAAAACTTATTCCAGCTTTGCAAGAATATCCAAATAGCATTATTGTAACGGCTGATGATGATATTTTTTATGACAAAGATTGGTTGAAAATGTTACTTGATGCTCACAAAAAATTCCCAAATAGTATTATTTGTCATAGAGGTCATATAGCAAAACTTTCGAAAGACGGACTTGCACCTTACAAAAAATGGAAAAAGAAAGCAACATGTAAAGTTCCGTCATTTTTTAATTTATCAACGGGAGCGGGTGGGGTTTTGTATCCGCCAAATTCGCTTTATAAAGATGTTTTAGATGAAAATCTTTTTACACAATTGGCTTCTAAGGGCGATGATTTGTGGTTTTGGGCAATGGCAACGCTTCAACATACTCCAACAATGATTGTAAAAAATGGCATTAAAGATTTAACCTATGTAAATCCTGAAAGGGAACGTGGTTTAACAGATGAAACAACATTATTTTCGACTAATAAACAAGGAGGTAATGACAGTCAGCTAACAAGCATTCTTAATCATTACCCACAAATTCTTGATATTTTAAAAGCTAATAAATAGTTGTTTAAAGTTTATTATGATTATTGTCTATAATTTCGAATTCCGGTTGTAATCATCGCAATACCGTACTTGTCGCATAAATCAATTATGCTTTGATCTTTTACGGAGCCTCCCGGTTGAATAATTAAACTAATTCTACCTTGAAGAGCTGAATAAATACAATCTTCTGCATATATAATGGCATCAGACGCCAAAACAGCTTCTTTTGAGTTGTCACAAGCGTAATTTAAGGCTTGTTCAATTGCGATAATTGAGTTTGTTTGCCCTTGCGAAATTGCAGAAGTTTTAAAATCTCTTGCAATTACAGCAGAGTTTGTTTTCGAATATTTTACGACTTTCCAAGCAAAAATTGCATCTTCAATTTGTTCTTTTGTAGGTTTTTCTTTTGTAACAACTTTGAACGTGTCTTTTGCTAATTCACTAGAATTGCTGTCTTGAACAAGTGCCCCAAACGGTGACATTATAACTTCTTCTCTAATCAAGTTTCGATATTCTTTCAAACTTGTTTTAAGTTTTACAAGCTTAATATCAGAATTATCTTTGAATACTTCAAGGGCTTCTTTGTCATAATCAGGAGCGATTATAACTTCTATTGCCATTGAATTCAAGTGCTTTGCGATTTCTGCATCGACAGTTTTTGAAAATCCCACAGTTCCGTAGTACGAACTTACAGGGTCACAGTCAAAAGCTTTGGTATAAGCTTCGTATAGCGAACGTCCGAGAGCAACGCCGCAAGGCTTTGTATGTCTGATTATAGAAACGGCGTTTACGTCATAAAATTCACTAACAATATTAGTTGCTTCTGTAACATTCAAAATGTCGTTGAAAGATAACTCTTTATCATCTATAACTTCGTAATCAACCATTCTGTCTGTTTTGTAAATAGACCCTTTTTGGTGAGGGTTTTCACCATATTTCAAATCTTTTAATTTCTCAAAGTTAAACATTTTGAATGGTTTGTCGCCTGTTTGTTCTAACATTTTTTGAGAAATTAGCCTGTCATAATTTGATGTAAAGTTAAATGCTTTTGCTGCAAGTTTTAAGCGTCCAAATTCGTTTGCATTCATAGCCAAATAGTAATCAATTTTGTCCATGATTACTGTAACATTTTTATAGTTTTTTGCACCTGCTCTTAACAGTGTAATTCCTGCAATATCAATTTTTCCGAGCAATTCTTCAACATCTGTAACATCAAGTTCTAATCTGTCAAACGGACAAAGATTTACAACAACCATATCAAATGGTTTTATAGTCATCTTTTCCATTTCAGAAAGTTCTTTTGTATCTGAACTGTTTGCCAAAACTCCGGATAAAACTGATGAATTTAATGCATCAAAGTTTTCGCCGAGTAAACTTCCGATAGGAGCAAACTCTGCCAAGTTCTGAGCCGGAATATCAGCTTTTTTTAATAATTCATAAGTGTCACCGCTTGCAACAATTTCATATTCAAATTTTTCAGTCAGATTTCTTGCAAAATCTATTAATCCAACTTTATCATATACACTAATAAATGCACGTCTTTTCATTCTTTAACCCTGTCTGCTCCTAATTGGAAGCCTTATATTTCTTTTTGTTTCTAAATTATAACACACAAATAAAAAACTCGTAGTTTCTTAGCATTTCGTAACTATTTATAGATTTTCTTGAAAATATTTCTTTGCTATATTATAATTGTTCCGTAAAAAAGAGGATTATTGATGGTAAGTAACAGAATTACAGAAGGCGTTGGAAAAAAAATCGTAGAAGCCTTGAAACAACAATCAGATATTGAAATTCAAAAAGTAGTGGAAAGCCCTGTGCCGGATATGAATTCGGACAATAGCTCAGAATTAGAATTTACAACAAATGAAGAAGAAAATTCTCCCCAATTTGTTGCCCCTGAGTTTGAAAACGAAACAGCAGCTCAACACGAGGAAACAACTGATGCGTTTAATAATGCTTTTTCTAACCCTAATGTAATGTTTACTCAGCCGTCATCGGCTCCTGTTATGGGGAAAAATGATTTTGCAAGTGAGTTAGATGGCTTTGAAATTCCGACCAATATTGCAGTGTTAAAACAGCTTATTAACCAGTTGCCGGCAGGTGTTTCTCGACAAACAGGTGCTCAAATTATTAAACAAACTATGGAAGCCCTTGGTATTTCAATGAAAGGTGTGCTGCAAGAAGCTCAACAAGTTCAAGAAAGCTTGAACAACTCATCAAGAGAATGTCAGGCATCTATTATGGAATACAAGAAGCAAATCGGTGTTTTAGAACAACAATCACAAAAATTCCAAAGACAATATGCTGCATTGAATGACGTTATAAGTTTATTTGTACAGACAAATTTGTAAGTTTAAAACTGATATTTAAGCGTTTTGACAATATGTAAACAAATGTAACAAAATGTGCACTTTGTGAAATTCGCTCATCTCAAAAAACTTTATTAAGGTAAGAGAGATTAAAAAAATATAAGGAGAGATGAGATGACTTTTTTAGCATTAGATGCACAGAAAAATTTGTTTACATTACAAAAGAGCCAACTGCAATTTGAACAGACTCTTGTTATGAGCAGATGTAATTATATTACAAAACAAATGGGTTACAGAGCACAAGAATTGGAAGATACTGGTGTTGATACAGACGACGATCCGACTTATGTAGCACTTCAACAGGAAGAGTCGTATCTGGAAACCCGACAGGATTCACTGGATTCTCAGATTAGTTTGATGGAAAACGAAATTTCAGGTTTGAAAACTCTTGTTCAAAATAACATCAAATCAGCTTGTACATTGAACTTAATCGGCGGATAGTAAATTAAGTCCAACGCGGACAGCGTGAACTTTTTATGGAAAAAGTTCCACAAAAACAGCCACACGCTTCATTCGCTAATCGACTGGATTGCTTCGCTAATCGCTCGCAATGACGTGAACAGCAATTACTTTCGTCATTCTAAAACACAAAAAACATTACTTTCCTGCCAATTCAACCGTATTAAGCATCAAAGATGCAATAGTCATTGGGCCTACAC
>CAKUZO010000025.1 GCA_934717895.1 uncultured Candidatus Melainabacteria bacterium
TGTTTGAGCTTTCAATTTGCTAGCTAGTTCATAAATTTCATCAACTCTTTTTGCTTGATTTTCAGGTAAATTTACCCAGTTCAAAAACTGACCTTTTTGGTTAGCTCTTGAAGAAAATTCGTTTACAAATTCACTTACTTTTGATGAATATTCACCAAAATCAACCCCAGTGAATTTTACAGTTACGTTAGAATTTTTTGTCAACATAATAACCTCTTTCTTTGTGTAAAGTTTACATTAATATTCTACTATAAAAGTTTGTAAAGTGAATATCTTTGAAGAAGATTATTGAAATCAACACTCCTATAATTGAAAAAGCAAATGGAGATTATTCGTCAGGTTACTAATAAACAACCAATTAACAAAGAGAATTATTGCTAAAAATATAATAAAAACTATTATTTTATTTGTTAAAGACGTTTTAATTCCATATTTTTGGTATTTTTCAATTTGTTCTTTTGTATGCTCTATTTCTCCTAAGCCTGAGAATTTGTACGAAAACTCCTTAACCGAACGCCCAACATCAATTATTGAATACATTGTGTTCATGGATCTTTGATTAGTTGTTAAAGAGAATATCCTATTATTAGGCACCGTAAGATTAAGATGGAGTTGTTTTACATCTACCATCGGAGTAACAACGTATTTTCTAGGGAGATAGGTAAGTCCGGTTTCTATTTCCATTTCAAGATTTTCGATATTATCGTACGCACAAGTAAAGTCGTATTGTGGACGATTAAAACAAAAATGAACTTTGTCAGGAAGAAAATCTATATATTTTAAATTTGGTTTTTTGTTGAATTCTTTTGTTTTAGCTTTTAGAGATGACACAATACGGCTTGTTGCAACTAGCCAAAGTACAGGTGGAGAATATACAAACACAATCTCTCTTGAAGAATTCAAAAATTTATAAGCGTTACAATACCACTGCCAAAAATCGTCTAATGTTTTACCACCGGCAGCAATTGCATCATAGAAAAACCAAGTAAATAATATTGCCACAATTGCAGTCGCAATAATAAATGTAACTGCTGCTTCCGTTGAACCTTTTCCATAAGTATTATAAATTCGCATATAACCACCTTTTTATTTTGCCTTTTAGAATATGAACTTATTCAATAAAAGAAATATTACAAGAAGAATAATTATTTTCACAATAAAAAGAGTAGTCGGTGAAAGTTTTGCAAAAAGTTTGTAGATAAAATCCGGATATTTTTCTTCTTTAAAACTGTTTTCACAATTTCTAATTTCTAAAATTTCTTTTATACAATCAATCAAATCTTTTAAACCTTCAAATTCAGGTTTAATCTGAATTGCAAGTTCAAAGCATTTCAAAGCTTGTTCACTCTCCATTGTTGCCATGTAGTTTAGTCCTAAATAATACAGAGCATCAAAATTATTGGAATCTACCTCCAAAATTTCATTTAAAAGCTTTCTTTGTTTAAGCGTTTCTTCGTCAGTTATGTTGCTTTCATCTAACATATCTATGGCTTCGTCTAACTTTTTTTGAATTTCATCGTTCATTGTTAAAAACCTCTGTATTTTTTATCTCTGTATTTGTCGATAATAAGGATTATATCGAGTAAAAAAGATATTCCTATAATTATTGCCCCAACTAGCATTAATGTTGCGAAAAATGCTTCCCGAGCATAATAAAACATATACACCAAAAATACCCCGCACAAAAAAGTAAAAACTGAAAAGAATTTATACTCAACTTCTTGATTGCTCGTAAGAATTGATGAATACCCATATACTTGATAATCTTCAACCCTTTCTTTTAAATCAGGTAGTTCTCCCACACCTGAAAACTTATAAGAAAAATTTTTGACTAAACGTCCTGCATCAATGATTGCATATATTTTTTTTAATATATTGAATTCAGAGTAAGTAATAGATAGTTCTTTGTTATTAAGTATGGTAAAATCAAGTATAATCTGCTTTAATGTAATATAGCTTCCGTTTTTTGTGTGAACAATTTTAGTTTCCAAATCCATTTCAAGGTTTTCAATATTATCATAACCGCAAACAAAATTATATTGCGGACGATTGAAACAGAAATTAACTCTATCTGGCAACAAATCAACATATTTTAAATTAAGATTTTTGTTAAATTTGATTGAACGTTTAATATATAAATAAATCCGTATAATTATAAGACTCACCCAAACAAGAGTAACGCAATATATAATAATGGCCCCTTCAACAAAATCAGTTGTTTTATATAAATTAAAAAAACATTCAAAAAGTGTCCCAAGAGAATCAAATGAGCCGCAAAGCAAGAATACCCAAAGTATTACAAGCAAAATCAAGAGTGCTAAAATCATTACCTCTTTATATAGTGGCAACATTCCCTCAAAGTTATTGTTAATTCGCATATAACCACCTTTTTGTTTTATTGTACCAAATTTTTAAGGACTTGTAAATATTGCTGTCAAAAGTCATGTTTTTTATTTGACTATTCTACCGCAACAAACTCTATCAATTCCTGCTAAATCTTTTATTATTTCAATCTCAGAAAAGCCACATTTTTCCATAATGTTTTTCACATCAGCGGATTGATCAATTCCGAGTTCAAACAGCAAATATCCGCCTTTGTTCAAGATTTTTGGTGCGCCTTGCGAAATTTTTTCGTAAAACTCTAAGCCTTTTTCATCTTTTGTAAAAAGTGCCAATTCCGGATCAAATTTTACTTCTGTTTGAATTCCTGCCTTTTCGCTCGGTGGAATGTAAGGCGGGTTTGAGATAATTATATCAAAGCTTTCACCGTCTTTGACGTTTGAAAAAATATCTGATTTTCTAAAAATTGCTTTGTTAAACAGATTTAATCTTGAAGCATTGTCGAGCGCTGTGTTCAAAGCGTCTGATGAAATATCAAGCCCGATGATTTGGCAATTTGAGTGTTTTGCGACCATACAAGCGATACAGCCGGAGCCTGTTCCGACATCAAGTGCCATTTTGAAATTGTTCGTATTGATTAGCTCAATCGCTTTTCTTACAAGAATTTCTGTTTCATCACGAGGAATTAAAACAGAAGGGTTTACGATGAATTTTTCGCCCATAAAATCTGCAAAACCGATTATGTGCTGGATAGGTTGACGAGTTTTGGCTCTGAGCTCTGCTTTTTCTTTGACTAATTCAAGTTTTTCGGCGGTTAATTTGTTGCCCATGATGATATCTTTTGCGCCATAATTCGCGAAGTGTTCCAAAAGCATCTTAACTTCTATGTTTGCTTCATTAGACTCAATTCCGCTGTCTGTCAATATTTTCACAATTTCTTGAATACTCATAATTATTCTTCCTCAAAATTCTCATCAAAGGCCGATTTTGGCGAGTGCTCTTTGATAATTTTATCGATTTCGTCACGTGCTTGCAATTTTGATGTAAGTTCAAGTTTGTCCAAATTGTAGGTTTTGCAAAGCTTTTCGTAATAATAAACTTGCTTTTTCGTCGGAGGTTCTTTGGACATTTTTACTTCACGCAAAAAAGCTCGTTTGCGTTTTTCATATTCTTTTTGTGCCTGAATAATCGGTTCTTGTTTTTTCTTGTAATCGTAGTATTTACGGCATTCTTTAAGATAGAGAGTCGTTTCTTTAAGAAAATCGTCGTTGTCGAGATAATCTTCTAAAAACTCAAAATGCGGATTGCCAATTTCGAGATAGTACCTTTCGTCTTCCAAAAACTTGTCTAAAATATCATCAACAGAAAGCTCCGGCGACTTTTTCACCAACGCACGGAGAAAGTTACACAGTGCCGATTTCTGGTTCTTTGTCATGTCGAGATAAATCTGGTTTTTAATCTGATACATACCAATTATTTTAGTAAAAAAATGCTTTATTGCAATAAGTAAGAAATTTAACAATTGTTTTTAAGATTTGTATATTTTCAATTTTTTTAATTGTGTAAAATCTCAATTTTGTGTAAAATTATGTTATCAGGAAGTATGGTGTTTATATGAATAAAATTGTTTTTATTTTTAAACGACTTTTTTTAGCTTTTGCAATTTTAAGTTGCTGTTTTGTTTCATCAGGTTGTATTAACCTCAAAATCGCTGATGAATATACGATTAATTCGGATATGTCAGCGGAGCATAGTTTTGAGTATTTAGTCGGTAACAATCTTTATATGTTTGAGGAACAAATTGATGATTCCATTTATGAGCATTTAGAAGATGCAGGATATACTGATATTACCAATGTTCGTGACGAAAATTATTTTGGAATGAAAGGCTCGCAATATATCAATTCTTTTAATTTTGATAATGTAAAGCAAAATGATTACGTGCAAATTACAGATAATTCAAAAGATTATTATATTTTTAAATATATAAATATTGATGCAAATGTAAACCTTGATGAAATTCTTAATACCGAAGATGCTGACGGAATGGTATCTTTAAACGAATATAAACTTACCATAAATTTACCGATCCCGTTTGTTAAAACGAATGCACAAAAAATGTCTGACGATAATAAGAGTGCAACTTGGTTGTTTTATCCGAATAATGATAATTTTATGCATTTTGAAGTTATAATGCCTAACCAAAAAAATATTAAAATTGCTTTGATTGGACTTGCGGGAGTTGTTGGGCTTATTATTCTGATAAAACTTTTGCAACTTGCTTGTGGAAATAACAAAAAATCATCAAGTGAGCAAAAAAATATTACCGAAAAATGTCCAAATTGTTCAACTCCGATTAATGGGCAAGAAGAATTTTGTGGAAATTGTGGAACAAAACTTTATAAATTCTGCCCTCAATGCGGTCATAAAAATCTTACCAATGCAGATTTTTGCGAAGAATGTGGAAATAAACTTGATTAGTGAAAAGGAAAATACAAATGAAATGTCCAAACTGTGGAAATGAATTAAACCCAAATCAAAAATTTTGTACAAAATGCGGAAAAGAGGTTCCTGAAAATATTAGAATTCTTGAAAATGTTGAAAAAGATAGAAAATTAGAGCTTCAACAAAAAATTATTATACTTTTGGTTGCATTAATCGTTTGTTTTGTAGTGGCTTTTGGGGCTATTCATTTTATTGGAAACAGGTCAGATGTAGATATTCCTAATGAAAACGAAAATAATGTAGAAGACAATAATAACCAGATTTTCGACAATTCTGCAAGAAATTGTGAAGATGTCGATGTTAAAAATTTAGTTTTAAATATTTATAAAGAAAATAATTATTATTATAAAGATATAGACCCGACATCAATTAGTAAAATTTATTTGGCTTCTCCTGTCGCAACAAAATATGAACGCTCAATTGATAAATATAGTTGCAGAGGTTTTGTAACTTTGGAGGCTCCAAATGGGTTTAGACCTAAAAAATATGAATTCAGCAATAATTTTTATAGCAAAGTTCACTCTTATGAAACAATTGATAATGGAGTTCAAGTAATTCAAAAAACGACAAAAATCCAATGTCCGGTAACGTATTCTTCTCAAATTTCTGAGGGGCAAGTTTCGGTTTATTCTTCATATTGTAATGGCGGCTCTTTTTACGATAACGGCAATACCGATATATTTACTTATGATGAAAACAATCCTTATTTAGAGGTTCCGGGCTCAAGAGCTCAAATTCAAAAAGAAGAAAGGGAACGCAAACAAAGACTTGAAAAAGAACGGCAAGAAGAATTAAGACGCCAAAAAGAAGAAGCGCGCTTAGAACAAGAAAGAATTCGAGAAGAACAAAAAGCAAGAGAAAGATATAACAACTCAGAAGAAGGAAGATATGAAAATGCCGAAAAAGATTTGTTCTAAAAATAAATTATTACTACTACTTGTTTGTGTGCTGTTTTTGCTTAGTATAAATTGTAATACAGTAATAGCAGAGGAAATTGATAATATCAGTGCAATTGAACAACAAAAACAGGAAAATATTACTTCAACTTCTTCTATAACTATCAACAAAACTGATAAACAAAAGTATGACAAAATTTGCCAAAAAGCAAATTCTCTTGTAGATAAAAAAGAATATGATAAAGCTTCAATGTTACTAGAACAAGCTTTTGCGATAAATAAAGAATTAGATATGGCAAATGCGGTGTTGAGTAAGGTTTTTCTATGTCAAAATTTGAATGATGATAACGCAATGTTTTATGCTCAAAAAGCTTTGAGTTATAATTCTGAAAATTATATTGCAAATTATGTTATGGGAAAAGTTTATCTAAGAAAAAATGATTTTGAAAAGGCTTTAACTTATTTTAATAACGCAATTATTGCAAAACCGACTTTTCATGAGCCATTACTTGATATTGGAATTGTGTATTGTAATAAAAAAGATTATAACAAATCTGTGGATTATCTTACAAAATATCTTACAACAAATTCTGATAAAGAGAGGAGCGAACAAGCTTATTTTTGGAGAATGAAAGCATACTTGTATGGGAAAATTTCTTTTGATAATGCATTATCAGACGTTAATACGTTAATAAAGTTTGATAATAAAAATCCTGAATATTTTTCTTATAAAGGCAGGATTTATTCAGAAATGGCTAATCACAGAAAAGAAGCACTTGGATTTGCCGATAAATCAATAAAAATGTCAAAAAAAGATAAAAATTTTGACATTTACGCAAATAAAATATATATCTATTCCAAAGTCACCCCAATAGCTTATGGTGTTATACCTGATATAGATATTGCATTAATTCTTGCCGAGAAAGATGCAAAAAAACTTACAGAACTTTGTCAAATTTTAGATGGTTATAATAATCGCTATTACAAAACTTTTAAGAAATACTCAGAAAGTTTGTTAGGAAAATTAGTCGAGGTTTCTCAAAAAACACTTGATGTTGAGCCTAATAACAAAGAAGTGTTGACAATTAATTTGAAAGCAAAAGCAGAATTTGAAAAATTAAAAATTTCTCAAAATAAGGTAAATTTACCATCATTAAGACCGGTATCAAATACCACAAAGCTGACAACAGGGCCAATAATTTCTGCAACAAATACTAAACCTGTAAACACAAATCCGACTCCTGTAATTGCCAAGAGTAGCATTCCGAAAACAGCTCCAACACCTAAAACTGTTTCAGGCGTTGGAACCGGTACTGGTGTCGGAGCTGGAAGAGCAACAGGTGGACAAAATAAAAACGGGCGTCCGGGAATAGATTCAATGCCTGAAAAATTGTCGGCTCCAAGTTGGATTGATACCCAAAACCCGATAGGTCCAAAAGTTTATCTTGATGCAAACAGCCAATATTATTACGGTTGGGGTGCTGTTTATACTGTAAAATATATGAAAGACGGCAAACCAATGTTTACTCAAATAGAGTTAAAAGGTTTGAGAGGCAATAAGGCTGCAATTTTGTCAGTAGATAGAAATTTTAAAACTGTATATAATATTCCACTTACAAGAGATTATAAAAATATAACTCCCGATCAGGCAATTTATAATAGTACCAAAATGGTGTTAAATAATACTAAAAAACAAACTTGCCCTGATTTTATCTGTAAAGCAGATTATGGAAATAGGATTTCCAAAAGTGAAACAGAAATTGGGACTTACAATAATATTGATGCAGGGAAAGAGCCTGATTTTGGTCCATATATGCGAGAGTTACAAAGACGAATAAAAATGAACTGGGATCCCCCAAAAGGCAATGAAAGCAAACGTGTTGTTTTGCTATTTAAAATTGCAAAAGACGGAAGGCTTTTATCTTGCAGCGTATTCAAATCATCAGGAATTTCAAAAGCTGATAAAGCTGCAATTAGTGCTGTTATGGCAACAGCTCCGTTTAGACCATTACCGTCAGAATTTAAAGGTTCAAGTATAGATATTCAATTCACATTTGACTACAATGTGTTTGGAGCTCAGGGGCGTTATTAAAAAATATTCTCATCACAAAATGTCAATAACAAGTCTTCTAAACACAAAATGTTGTTTGGTTAGTAAATTTAATCTATAATCAAAAGTTTTGCATAAAGTTTTTACCAAGGGTAATCTTTTAACATTTGCCAATTAACGTAAAAAAATATAGACTTCAAGCGAATATTTCGCAAGAAAAATTGTCTGAAATATTAGAAGTTAATAGCAAATATATCGGGCATGTAGAACGTTTTGAACGATTTATCAGTTTGAAAAAAATAATTGAAATCGCCCAATATTTTGATGTTCCGGTTAAAAATTTTTTTGAATAAATTATAAGTCTTTATGGTGGAATTGTCTTTCGCCGGAAACGTAATCCCCAACAATATTGCCGTTGCCAATTAATTTATATTTATAAATCGTCAAACCTTCGAGTCCGACAGGGCCTCTGGCATGGGTTTTGTTTGTAGAAATCCCAACTTCTGCTCCAAAGCCGTATCTAAACCCGTCAGCAAACCTTGTTGAAGCGTTAAAGTAAACACCAGCCGAATCAACTTTGTTCATAAACTTTTCGGCATTTTCAATATTTTTTGTAATTATACTATCCGTATGCCCGGAACCATAAGTGTTAATGTGTTCTATTGCCTCGTCAACACCATTAACAGTCTTGAAAGCCAAAATCTTGTCACCGTATTCGTGAGCCCAACTTTCAGGTTCTGCAACAAGTTGAATTTCTGACAATTGCAACGCCGCAAGAAGCTCATCTTTATGTGCAAATTTTTCGTGAATTAATAGGGTTTCAACGGCATTGCAAGCACTCGGATATTGAGTTTTTGCATCAGTCACAACCTTAATTGCCATATCTAAATCAGCACTTTCGTCCACAAATATATGGCAAATTCCGTCAGCATGCCCCAAAACAGGAATTCTAGTGTTATCTTTAATAAATCTCACCAACTTGTTACTTCCTCGTGGAATAATCAAATTGATATACTTATCGCACTTTAACATTTCATTAACTTCGTCGTGCGTAAAAATCTGTTGTACAACGTTTTGCGGAAATTCTTCAACTTCCGACAAGGCAGAATTAATCACAGATAAGATTTTTTTGTTGGTGTTAATACTTTCCTTGCCACCTTTCAAGATTACGGCATTTGCGGATTTTATGGCAAGCGAAGAAATTTGTGCGATAACATCAGGCCTTGCCTCAAAAATTATTCCCAAAACTCCGATAGGGCAAGAAACTTTGTACAAAGTTAAGTCGCTATCAAGTTCTCGAACTAAAAGTTTTTTATTAATCGGATCTTCAAGCTTTGCAACGTCACGAATTCCGGCAACCATATCACGCATTTTTGCCTCGCTAAAAACAAGACGATTAAAAGTTGATTTTGACAATTTCCCTTCATCAACAAGCGTTTGTGCAAGTTCCAAATCAACCTTGTTAGCCTCAAAAATTCCGTCCTTCGCTGATTCAATACTGTCAGCGATTTTCAAGAGTGCTTTGTTTTTGATTTCTGTTGATAAATCTGCTATTTTTAATGAAGCTTCTTTCGCGTTTTTTGCTATTTGTATAAAATCCATTTGCTTGTCCTTTTAATTTTTGTTGTCGAACTTTTGTTGTTAGGCAGTGCCTGACTTGACGTCGCTTTTTAATTGTAAAATAAATCTTGATAACCGGTTAAAACTCTTAAAACAAATATGTTTTCATTTTCTACACAATAAATAATTTGATAATGCTTTGCAACTACTAATTCTCTAATATTTCGTTTTAAAAGTTTTGATTTTCTATAACCACTATTCGGAAACATTGATAATATTTTAAATTTTTCCTCAAATATATTTATTAATTCAATTGCTTTGGAAATATTATCTTGTGCAATATAATCAAATATTTCTTGCATATCTGTTTCTGCAATCGCGGTAACAACAATATTTAAGTTACACATATTTTTTTCTCAAATCTTTAAATACTAAATCGCTGTTTCTATAATTTCCATTTTGCATATCTTGCCAACCTTTTTCGATTTCTTCATTAAGAGTATTCAATTTTTCTTGGTTGACTTTATTATCAACAAATGCGAATTGGATTGCAAAGGAAATTGCTTCGTCCATACTACTAAAAATTCCTTCAGAGATTTTTTCTTTTAAAATATTTTCAATATTGTTAGGAAGTGAAATATCCATATTAATACCTCTTTTTTATATATAATAGCAGTTTTTGAAACAAATTTCAAGTTTTTGACTTGTTGTTAGACGGTGCCCAACCTACCGTAACAGCTGCGGTGCATACCGTTAAATTCTTATTGTCGGATTGGCAAATCCGACCTTGTCCTTTTAATTTTTGTTGTCGAGTTCTTATTGTCGGGATAGCAATCCCGACCTACACTTAGCCTTTTTTACAACAACGTTATATTATCTCTCGTAATGATTGCATCATAGTTTTTAAACCCGAGGATTTCCATAATGTTGTCGGAGTGGCACCCGATTACTCGTCTGCAAGAATCTGAGGCATAGTTGACAATTCCACGTGCAATTTCATTTCTGCTTTCGTCCAAAATTGATACTACATCTCCTTTGTTAAATTCGTTTATAACCTCGCAAACTCCAATTGGGAGCAAGCTTTTTTGAGCCAAAAGTGCTTTTTTGGCTCCATTATTAACAACAATTTGACCAATAATATTTGTTGCATAGCCAATCCAGCGTTTTTTGTCGGACATCTCTTCTGTTTGCGGAAGAAACATTGTTCCAATTTCTTCGCCTTCAAAGATTTTTTTGATGACATAAGGGATTTTTCCGTTGGCAATCAACATTCTACCGCCAAAACGTGTAACCATTTGAGCTGCTTTAAGTTTAGTTCTCATTCCGCCACGACCGCCTTCTGAGGCATCTGTCCCAAGGGAAAGAATTTTGTCCGTAACTTCGTCGACTTTTCGGATTATTTTAGCGTCCGGATTTGTTTTTGGATTTTTGTCGTAAAGCCCTTCAACATCAGACAAAATTACCAACAAATCAGCATCAAGTTCACTTGCAACAAGTGCCGAAAGCTTGTCGTTGTCTGAGAAACAAACCTGCATGTGCTCGTAATGCGGGTGAACTTCAACCGTAGAAACCGTATCATTTTGGTTAATAATCGGAATTACGCCGAGTTCCAAAAGCTTGTTCAATGTTGTTCTCAAACTCAAATATCTTTGGCGAAGTGAAAAGTCGTCCTCTGTCAATAAGATTTGAGAAGCGATTAGCCCATAAGTATCAAATCCGCTTTCGTAAATCGACATCAATTTGCCTTGACCGATTGCGGCACATGCCTGTTTTAGAGCAACACCTTCTGTACTCTCAATTCCTAAACGCTTTTTGCCCAAGCCAACCGCGCCTGATGTTACAACGATAACTTCTTTTCCCATTCTTGCAAGATGCGATAAGTCTTCAATGAATGAAAAAACTCTCGGCAACGAAACATAGCCGTCGTCACCTCTTAAAATATTTGTCCCAAATTTGAAAACGATACGTTTTGCATTAATAAATTCTTTTCTGTCCATAATTTGATTATAATACAAAAAATAATTATAGTAGCGAACTTGATAAAATATTCTTTTTTTGTTTATAATGATTGAAAAACAGGAGGTTTTATATGTTTGAAGTTGATAAAGAAAAATGTATTCATTGCGGATTATGTATAAAAGATTGTTCAGCAAAAGCTTTAAGGTTTGACGAAAATCAAACTCCAATAATTGATGAAAAAAGATGCTTTAAATGCCAACATTGCCTTGCGGTATGTCCGGTAGGTGCAATTAGCGTTTGCGGAAAAAGACCTGAAAATTCTGATAAAATTTATTCGCAAGATCCTGAAATGATTTTGAATTTAATTAAATCCAGAAGAAGTTTTAGGCACTATAAACAGGAAAATCTTGCACCTGAAAAGCTTCAAAAACTTAAAGAAATGCTAAAATATGTGCCGACAGGCGTAAATTTTCATAAGCTTCACTTCGCATTTATTGATGATATCGAGGTTATGAATGAGTTCAGAAATCATGTAAATCAAAGAGTTAAAGATGCTTTGACTGTAAAACCTGTCAAAGCTCTTGCGGAGAAATTCAGTAGATATACAAAAGCATTTTTGGACGGACAAGATATTTTGTTCAGAGGAGCTCCTCATTTGCTTGTGGTTTCTACTCCTGAAAACGCACCTTGCAAAACTGTTGATCCATTTATTGCGTTGAGTTATTTTGAGTTGTATGCACAAAGCATGAATGTTGGAACCTGCTGGTGTGGACTTTTGGAATACTGTATGATGGCAATGCCTGAATTGTCGGATTATTTAGAAATTCCACAAGGCTACAAACCGTCTTATGTAATGCTTTTTGGTGAACCGGATATTAAATTTGCCAGAACAGTTCAGCCGGAAGATTTTGAAATCACTTCTGCCCAAAAAGGTGAGTTTAAAAAATATGGATTGTTCGACAAGATTAAAAAATTAATAAATAAAAAATAAAATTACCATATTTTCCTATTTAACACTTGTACTTAAAGGGGATTATTTTACGAAGAAAAAGTCGTAAAATTTACATATAACATATTTGTGGAGTATTTAACATGTTAATGGGAAATGATTGCCACGATTGTGGTAGGTACAATCGTTTGGAAATGAAAAACGTAAATAAAGATATTCTTGCGTGGCTAGAAGACGTCGTTGAAGAAAATAACAGTCGCATTGAACGCAAAGAGTGGAAAAGCAAATACAACAGTTATGTAGTGTACGACTATGAACCGTTTTGCACCGACGGCTTTGAGATTAATGTGGTGATAACTTCTTATAACGTGGCGTATTTGAATTTCATAAAATATCTTTATGATGAAAAAATCAGTACAATTGAATATCTAAACAGTTGTATCGGTGTTTAAAATACAGAGATATAAAAAAGACCTATCGGCTTTGATTTCGACAGGTCTTTTTTGTTGTTAAATTTTATTAAATTAATTTTCAGTTTCTTCATGAGCTTTTGCAAAGCACTCTTTGCAAAAAACTTCTTTGCCAGGAATTGGTTTAAAAGGAACTTGGGTTTGAGCACCGCATTTAGAGCAAACAGCATCAAACATTCTTCTTTTTCTTCTGTTGTTGTTTCTGCGAGCCTTTCTGCATTCCGGACATCTTTTAGGTTTGTTCACTAAACCTTTTTCTGCGTAAAATTCCTGTTCACCTGCTGTGAAGATGAATTCTGCGCCACAATCTTCACAAACAAGTTTTTCGTCTTGGTACATTTTTCTTCTCCTGATTTAAAATAATACTTTAAAGAAACCAAAATTCCTTTATTACATATGATTATACACTATTTTTACAATTCTGGCAAGAGGGGAAAAGATTTAAGATTAGCCATACAATGTTTTAAATTAAGTATTATCTAAGAAAACTTTTTTCTTTTTATATAATTATTCGTTACAGCCCGGAACAATTAACAGGATTATCAACCATATTATTGCGATTAAGCCGAAAAATAATTTTAATAGTGGAATTATACTCCCAACGCATGTTAATATTGCAACTAGGAAGCCGATGGATTTGGAATTTAATTCGTCTGTCCAGCCAATATGATACATTCTATGTGCATAATTCATTGTGCATAAATATGTCAGAAGAATCACGCCTATAATATTTACAATTATTTTTGTTGAAATAATGTCGACTCCGAGAGCACCAAATATCCAACCCAAAACACAGTATACAGCCATAAGAACGATATATATTAAAATATTTGCCCCTAAAAATTCTAATCTCCCGATACCATAATTTTGCGAAGAAAAAATATTATGTTTAACTTTTTCTTCCGGTTCTATTTGTTGCATTCCGTATTGTTGCATTTGCTCTCCTTTATTTGTTGAGTAAGTGACTTTTGCATTATATGCTTTTTGGGTAGCTTAACAATCGTACGTATGAATGAATTTGCGGGAAAGTACAAATTTAATTTGTTCTTTTTAAATCAAATCCAACTTGCACAAGTGTTTATAGGCACAGTTTTTACATTCGCCATTTTTGTCTTCTTTTATCGGTGCAAATTCGAGGTTATGTATTTTTTCATAAGTTGATTTTATTAAATTTTCAATATAATTCATATCTTCGTTAATCAAGTTTTTGTAAACATTTTTTGAATGGTTTTCAACATAAATCAATCCAACTTGTGAAACTTTTTTGCCGGTTGCTTTTTCAAATGCATATTTATAGAAGCAGAGTTGGTTGAAATACCCTTCTTTATCTTGATTTGGGGCAACTTTTGTCGGAGTTACCGGGTGCCCTGTTTTGTAATCATATAATTTATAAGTTCCGTCAGAATTTTTTTCAATTCTGTCTATTTTTCCTGTCAAAAAGTCTTCACCTATCTGAACACCATCAAATGTGTATTCAACTTCTGCAATTCTATCAATCGGTATTGAGGCAAAGTGTGGGTAATAACTTTCAAGCATTTCTCTTCCGGTTTTTTCAAATTTTTCTTTCATTTCCTCAGATGTAAATTTTGAGTTATTAAGCCCGTTTTGGAATTCTTGTTTAATCTCTTCGATTTCAGGATAATTTCCTGTTTGTTTTGCAATTTTTGCGGCGTTTTCCAGTAGTTTGTGAATAATTGAGCCAAAGTTTGCATAATCCCAATCTGCATCTTCTACATTTACATCAAGAACTTTTACATAGAAAAATTTTCTTGGGCAAGCTAAATAATCATTCAATCTGCTTGGAGAAAGAACAATTTTTTTGACTCGTTCTTCAATTTCTGACTTGAACGCATTTTGATTATCATAGACTTCTCTCGAAATACTTCTGACAAATTCTTTCGTAAAGTCGTCTTCATTGTATTCAAACTGTTGGCTGTCAAAATCATAGTTTGTAAAATCAGCAAGATATTTTGTAATTTGTTGAGTTTTCTTGTCGCACATATCTGCAAAAGATAAGCACAAGCCATGTTTTGCCCTTGTAATTCCGACAAACAAAAGCTTTATCAGCTCTTTATCTTTTTTTTCTTGCACCTCTTCTTTGTCCAAAATCGGCTCTGTAATCAGCTTGTATTCCCCTGCCATTCTAAAATCTTCCCAGTTTTTTGAAATTAAATTAGGCAAGTAAACATACTCAAATTCTCGCCCCTTTGAACCATGGTAAGTTGTCAATTGTACAGCGTTTTGAATAAGAGAATCTTTATCCAAACAAATACTAATATCATTATTTAAACAATCATCTAAATATTCCACGAAATCTTTTAAGCCGGTTGTTTGATTAATGCTTGAAAAATCGGTAGCTTCTGACAATATTTTTTTTATTCCCAACAAATTTTCACTTCTGTTCAACTCTGTCGCAAAGTAAAATTCTAAAATTCCTGTTCGATTTAAAATCTCTATAATTGTATTCCTTAAATTATTTGTAGCAGAATATTTTTGGAGATAGAAAAATGTATTTAAGAAATTTTCGATTTTTTCAGGATTTTCCCAATCTTTAAATCTTTTCATAATCGAAATAAAATCACTTGGTTTATCTTTTTTAAACAGTCTTTTTTCTTCTAAAATCTTATTGTAATCTTTTAAATCAATTTTAAACGGTTCAGATAAAATTAGTCCAAAAAGCTTGTCACTGTTCAATAAATAATTATCAAGAGCTTTTAAATAAAAATAAACAATAATTGAAGATTTTATTGAAAAAATACTCTTTCCTTCATCTATTTGAAACGGAATATTTTTTGCCTTTAAAAGTTCTCCAAAAGTTTGTAATTCTTGACGTTTTTTAGCAATTATGGCAATTTGCGATAACTCATTCGGGCAGTTTTCTGATTTAACGAGTTTTTCAATATCTTCAACAATATAATTAAATTCCTGAACGGTATCTCCAAATTGAAGACGTTTAATTTTTTTGTCTTTAACAATAACATCTTGATTTTTTGCGGTTAACTTTTTAGAAATATTTTTTTCTTTAAATTTTTTATTGTTTTCTAATCTGGAATTATCCTGTTTTATAACTTCATAACTAAAATCAAGAATTGATTGAGTTGAACGATTATTTTCATTCAAACAAATTACTTTCGTTTCAGGATAGCGAAGAAGAAAGTTTTCAATATTGTCAATATTTGCACCTTGAAAACCGTAAATAATTTGATCATCATCACCTACAACCAAAATATTCTTTTCGTCATTTCCATCTAATAATTGAAAAATAATTTCATTTTGCAAATCATTAGTATCTTGATATTCATCAACTAAAAAATATTTATATTTGTTTGAAACTTCTCTTAAAAAAACTGTATCTTCTTCAAAAGCTGTTAGGACAAAATTTATCATATCAGAAAAATCAATCAAGTTATGAGAATGCATTTTGTCAGAATAAAGCTCGTACAAAGTCCAAAGTTCTTTCGCTTTTTCAATATTTGTCTTAATTTTTTCAATTTCTGCAAGTCGAGTTTTGTTACGTGTTTCACCTTTTGCAAGTCGTTCTTCTACTTCAATTTCAAGCAGTTTTATTCTTGGCATAAGATTTGTGTTAGTATTGATTTTTTCAAGATAATCTTCTTTGCTAATTCTTTGACTCTTTAATTTTTCAACATGAGCAATAAAATCTTTTGCAAAGAAATACCTGTCTGCTCTGTTTGGAACAAAAAATTTTAAATTAGCTTCATCTATGCACTCTTTCATAATTTGAATTTTTTCTGTTTCAGTAATCAGTCGGACGCCGACGCCAAGAGAAAACTGTTGCGGATATAGTTTAATCACGTCGTTACAAAAAGAGTGATATGTATAAATATCAACAGAAGAGGCAAGAATTCCCATTTTTTTTGTCAAACGTTGTTTCATTTCTGTTGCAGCTGCATCAGAAAATGTTAAACACAAAATAGAACTTGGCTCTATACCTTGTGCCAGCATCTTTTCTATGCGTTGAATTAGGGTAAAAGTTTTACCTGTTCCGGGGCCGGCAAGTAGCATTATTTGCCCGTTTAAATTATCAATCGCTTCTTGTTGCTTTGCATTAGGTTTAATTCTAGCCATTGTTTACCTCTTTTTAAATAAATTATAACCAAATTGTACGACAATATTGGTCATACAATTTGGTTAAATGTAATGTTTTAGAAATTTTTGCGGTTTAGTTTTCGATTAACAAACTTGCACCGATTACACCGGCAGTATTTCCGAGTTCAGCCGGAACAATTTCAACAGCAGAGCCGGCAATTTTCATTGCACGTTTTTTCAACATTTCTTTCATTGGAGCAAGCAAATAATCTCCTGCGTCAGCAACTCCGCCACCTACAATAATTTTTTCTGGATTTAATAAATTTACAACACTAGCCATTCCAAAACCAATGTATTCACCCATCTTTGAAAAAATTCTTTGAGCGACAGGATCGCCGGCGTTAGCTGCTTTGCAAACAATGAACGGAGTTATAGGAGCTCCATTTGCAATTTCTCTAAATTTTGCGGATTTCCCACCTTTAATATACTCTTCTGCCATTGCAACAATTGAAGGGCCTGACGCAAACGCTTCCAAACAGCCTTCATCACCGCAACCACAAAGAGGTCCGCCATTCATTTGAAGTTTGATGTGTCCAATTTCTCCGGCAGCGTTTGAAGCTCCACGAACAAGCTTTCCGTTGATAATCAAACCTGACCCGATACCTGTACCAACAGTAATGCAAATCAAGTTTTCGCAACCTTTTCCGGCACCATAGTTAAGCTCACCTAATGCTGCACATCTGACATCGTTGTCTACACGAGTCTGAATATGAAATTCATCTTCGATAAGTTTTGCAATCGGAATTTCAACCCACCCCGGAATATTTGGAGCATTTCTTACAATTCCTGCTTTATAATCAACTTGTCCCGGAAATCCAAAACCAATGCCTTCTATGTCTTTTGCATCAAGCTTTGTTTCCTTCAAAAGATCGCGTATTGCTTGTTTAATATTCTCAACAGTATATTCATAACCCATTTCTGCACGAGTCGGAATAGAATTTGAATACTTAATTTGCCCTTTATCATCTACTAATGCTAATTTTACATTTGTACCACCGACGTCAATACCAATTCTATTTTTAACCATAATTTCTCTCCCTCTTAAATAGTAAAAACATTGTAGCATAAACAAGATTACAATATCTTATTCTCGAATATTCATGCTATAATAAAGCTATGATTGATAGATATTCACGTGAAGAAATGAAAAAAATCTGGGATTTGAATTCGAAATTTCAGTATTATTTAGATGTAGAAATTGCTGTTGCAGAAGCTTATGCGGATTTAGGAACATTTCCAAAAGAAGATATTGAAGAGTTGAAGAAAAAAGCGACTTTCAACCTTGAAAGAATTGACGAAATAGAAGCGGAAGTTAAACACGATGTAATCGCTTTTTTGACTTGCGTAAACGAAAGTCTGGGCGATTTGGCAAAGTATATGCATGTTGGAATGACAAGTTCTGATGTGATTGATACCGCTTTTGCTCTACAAATTCAAGATAGCGGAAAAATTATTCTAAAAGATTTAGATGAAACAATTCAATCTATGAAAGACTTGGCAAACGAACACAGAGAAACCGTTTGTATCGGACGCTCGCATGGTGTTCATGCCGAAATTATGACATTTGGAGTTAAGGTTTGTAATTGGATTGATATTTTGGAACGACAAAGGACAAATTTTATTCACGCTTTAAATGAAATTAAAGTCGGACAAATTTCGGGCCCTGTCGGAACTTATAGTAATATTTCGCCGGAAGTGGAAGCAATTACTTGCAAAAAACTGGGACTCGTTCCTGCAAGAATTTCAACACAAATTATCGCAAGGGATTATCACGCATATTTTATGCAATCATTATCCTTAATCGCAAGTGTTATTGAACAATTTGCAACAGAAATCAGGCACTTGCAAAGAACGGAAGTTTTGGAAGTCGAAGAAGGTTTTGGCAAAAACCAAAAAGGTTCTTCCGCAATGCCACACAAGAAAAATCCTGTTTTGTCGGAAAATTTATGCGGTCTTGCTCGTGTTGTTCGTGCAAATTCAATTGTTGCATTGGAAAATATTCCTCTCTGGCATGAAAGAGATATTTCTCACAGTTCTGCTGAAAGAATTATTTTCCCTGACAGCTTAACTTTGATTGATTTCATGCTTAACAGATTTAACGGAATTGTTAAAAATCTCGTTGTGCATGAAAAAAACATGCTTAAAAATACGAACAAATTTGGCGGAATTGTTTACTCACAAAGAGTTCTGTTAAAGCTGATTGAAAAAGGTTTAACCCGTGAAGATGCTTATAGATTGGTACAAAGAAATGCTCTTGACGCCTTTGAAAACGATGGAGATTTTAGAGTAAATTTATTAAACGACAAAGATGTTCAAAAACTTTTGACTCCAATGGAAATAGATGAAATATTTAGTAAAGAAGACTTTTTGAAAAATATTAACAAGATATATTCAAGAGTATTAGGCGAAAAGTAAAAAACAAAAATAGGAATAATTCCTACTTTACAAAAATAATTTTCTATTGTAATATTGTGCATGTGAAAAAGCTAATTTTTTAATATAAGAAAGGTGGTAAAAAATGGCTAAATTTGTATGTACAGTATGCGGTTGGTCAACCGAAAGTGATAAAGCTCCTGAAAGATGTCCTTTATGCGGAGCAACAACATTCAAGGAAATTAATACAGCAGAAGGAAAAGTTTACGCTTGCGAACACAAAGTTGGCGACGGAAAAGTTGAAGATAAAGAAGTAATGGACGGTTTGAGAGCTCATTTCTCAGGCGAATGTACAGAAGTTGGTATGTATCTTGCAATGTCAAGAGTTGCTGAAAGAGAAGGATATCCGGAAGTTGCAGAAGCTTATAAGAGATATGCATTTGAAGAAGCAGAACATGCTGCAAAATTTGCAGAATTGTTGGGTGAAGTTGTTACTGATTCAACAAAGAAAAACCTTGAAATGCGTGCAGAAGCAGAACAAGGTGCTTGCGAAGGCAAATTGGCAATTGCAAGACGAGCAAAAGAATTGGGTTATGATGCAATTCACGACACAGTTCACGAGATGGCAAAAGATGAAGCTCGCCACGGCAAAGGTTTTGATGGCTTGTTAAAAAGATATTTTTCATAGTATTTAATGACTCCGGACTCCGATCCGGAGTCTATTTTATTTAGTAAGAGATTTTGAATAACAAGAATATTAAGTATTCGCTACACGCTTATACTAATATTCTAAGTTTTCAGAATGACGATAATATTTTATATACCGTAACGAACTTAACGTCTTAACGTCTTATCGTCCTATCGTCTTAGCTTTTTATCGACTTAAAAAAAAGACCTCTTTTGGAATAAGAGGTCAAGGTTGGTTATTTTGGTTATGTTATAGTTTATATTTTAAAATAGGTTAATTATTATTTTACATTTTTTATAATTCACGTGAACACAAATATTTGCCTAAAAATATTTAAAACTTTACAAAACTTTATGATATTATGTAATTATGCTTGAAGGTTTAAGAAAATTCATATTATCAAAGATTTTAAGGCGTAAGTATTATAGGACTGGCAAATGCAAAGCTTGCGGAAAATGTTGCACTCAGATTTATGTAAAACATTATAAACATGTTGTGCAAGACGAGAAAGAATTTGAGCGATTGCAATATTTACACAGGTTTTACACATATTTAAATATTATTGGCAAAGACGATATCGGCTTGATTTTTGAGTGCAAAAATCTGGATCCGGAAACACACAAATGCAAAATCCACAAAAATCGTCCCGGAATATGTCGAAGGTATCCGCAAGAAGAACTTTTTTCGATGGGTGGAGCATTGTCTGATGATTGCGGTTATAAAATGGAGCCGATTGTCCCATTTTGCGAGGTGTTGGAAAATGTGAAAAAAAGGTCAAAACGGCGTTGGCGTTAGTTGCCTATTTATCCCATTTTAGTTCAGTGTTATTTAACTCTGTAATATCAAAAATTTGTTCCAGATTTTCTTCCGGAGAGGCATTTTTGTCGAGTTTAATCGGTTTATCAAATGTTAGTTCAATTTCATTGTTACGAGTATAAAGCGCACAATTTTCTTGTCCTTTTTTAGCGCCTACAAGAATTGAAGCATCAATATTCGGTTTATCACAAACTATGTCTGCAATATCATCAAGAGTTTCAATTGTTTTTGTTCCGTTAGCACCATTCACACTGTCACCACCAATTATCCAAGCAGTTATGTTATTCTTTGCTTTTTTGGTAAATTCGTCAATTTTATCACAAAGTTCAGATAAAATATTTTCATTTCGATTATTTGTTGGAATATGTGTTACGCAACCACCTTTGTCTGAATTTAAAACAACTACCAAGTTCTCCGGAGAAAGTTCTACTTGGTAGGCTTTCCACTTATTTATAACATTTGTTTTTGCCGTAGATTTGATGGTTCTTCGTTGAACTTCTGTATTATTTACGATTTCTTTAAATCTTTGAGGGTTTGGGTAAATGATTGATTTGCCTTGAAAACTGATATTATTCATAAAAATTTTACTCCTTTTGGTTTTATAAAAAACTGTCAAAATAATTTTTGCTACTTTTGGGGAATGAAAATTTACAAATTGTCACTTATGCTAAATATGTAGGTTAATTGAAAGGTTGGTAAGATATGAAAAATATAAGAAATTTAGTAAAACTATTGTTATTGTTGGCATTTGGTGTGGTTGCGATGCCTGTTTTTGCGAGTTGTCCGATAAGTGGTGGAGCCTGTACCGCGTTTTCAAATTACAACAGTAAATCTTTGCAGGAAAAATATGCTCCTAATTACTTGCAAGAAATCCAAAAACCCAATGCGTTTCAACCAAATTACGTAACACCATATTATAACGAGTTAATTAATACCGAAAGTAACAATGCGACTGCAAATCCACCGGCGAATGATTACAATTCAAACTGTCAATTTGGTGTTTGTTTGCCAGGTGTTGAAGGCGGTGGAAGTGTGTTGGAATAGTTTGTTAATTTAGTGAGAGGTGAAAAGTGAGAAGTGAAAAGACCATTTAGTTCGCTTCGCTCAATAATAACTTTGGTGCGTAGCACTGTAACGGACTTTTCACTTTTCACCTTTCATTTTTCACTCCTCTTAAAATATTAATTTTTTGTTTATTTTTTCAACCTTTTCAAAAAACAGTGTTATAAATAATAATATAGATTGTAGGTGAGTATATAATCACTTGCAACAAAATAAAATTTAATTGAAAAGGAGATAATAAATTATGGCAAAAACAATTGGTATTGACTTAGGTACAACAAACTCAGTTGTAGCCGTTATGGAAGGTGGTAAACCGACAGTTATAGCTAACGCAGAAGGTTCAAGAACAACTCCTTCAATCGTTGGTTTTTCTAAAACAGGTGAAAAATTGGTAGGTCAATTGGCAAAACGTCAAGCAATCCTTAACCCTGATAAAACAATCGCTTCAATCAAAAGACACATGGGCGATGATTACAAAGTAAACATCGACGGAAAAGATTACACTCCGCAAGAAATTTCAGCTATGATTTTGAGAAAATTGGCTGACGATGCTTCTAACTACTTGGGAGAAAAAGTTACATCTGCTGTAATCACAGTTCCTGCATACTTCAACGATGCTCAAAGACAAGCAACAAAAGATGCCGGTAAAATCGCAGGTTTGGACGTTCTTCGTATCGTAAACGAACCGACAGCAGCAGCTTTGGCTTACGGTCTTGAAAAAGACAAGTCAGAAAAAGTTCTTGTGTTCGACTTAGGTGGTGGTACATTTGATGTATCTATCTTGGAAATCGGTGACGGTGTTCACGAAGTTCTTTCAACATCTGGTGATACTCACTTAGGTGGCGACGACTTCGACCAAAAAGTTATGGATTGGATTTGCGAAGAATTCAAAAAACAAGAAGGTATTGATCTTAAAGGTGACAAACAAGCTATGCAACGTGTTAAAGAAGCTGCTGAAAAAGCTAAATGCGAATTGTCATCAGTTATGGAAACAAATATCAACTTACCATTCATTACAGCTGATGCTAACGGCCCTAAACACTTAGACTTGAACTTGACAAGAGCTAAATTCGAAGATTTGAGCCGCGACCTTTTGAACAGATGTAAAGTTCCTGTTGAAAATGCTTTGAAAGATGCCGGAATTACTAAAAACGACATTAACGAAGTAGTTCTAGTTGGTGGTTCAACTCGTATTCCAGCTGTTCAACAATTAGTTAAAGAATACACAGGTAAAGAACCTAACCAATCAGTAAACCCTGATGAAGTTGTTGCAGTTGGTGCAGCTATTCAAGCCGGTGTTCTTGCAGGAGAAGTTAAAGATATCGTTCTTCTTGATGTAACTCCATTGACTTTGGGTATTGAAACTTTGGGTGGCGTAATGACTCCGCTTGTTCCAAGAAACACAACAATTCCGGTTTCTAAATCACAAGTGTTCTCAACTGCCGA
>CAKUZO010000026.1 GCA_934717895.1 uncultured Candidatus Melainabacteria bacterium
AAGTCCTCAGGTTGCAATTTCTTCAACATTCTTGCAGCAGCAGCTTCTTTTTCAAGCTGTGTCATCGGAGCTTTTGCACCAAATCCAACAGAAGTTCCTTCGCCGGCTCTGTGTTCAACAATTTTGTCTAAGCCAACAAACGCACCGCCGACAATGAACAAAATATTTTTAGTATCAATTTCGATAAACTCTTGATGAGGGTGCTTTCTTCCTCCTTGTGGCGGAACGTGAGCAACTGTACCTTCAATCATTTTCAACAAAGCTTGTTGAACACCTTCACCAGATACGTCACGAGTGATTGATGTATTTTCTGATTTTCTTGAAATTTTATCGATTTCATCAATATAGATAATGCCTCGTTCAGCCTTTGAAGAATCAAATTCGGCATTTTGGTACAATCTCAACAAGATATTTTCAACGTCATCACCAACATAACCGGCTTCTGTAAGCGTTGTCGCATCTGCAACGGCAAACGGAACATCAAGCATTTTAGCCAAAGTTTGCGCCAAAAGTGTTTTACCTGAACCAGTTGGTCCAACAAGCAAAATATTTGATTTTTGAATTTCAACTGCATCGCCGTTTTCTGCTTCTTTGTTATGTTTTAGACGTTTGTAGTGGTTATAAACAGCTACTGACAATACCTTTTTAGCATCGTCTTGACCAACAATATATTCGTCAAGATACGCTTTGATTTCATGAGGTTTCGGAATTGGTTTTTCTTCTGCCTCAGCATTTTCTGCGCCTTCGCCACCTTCTTTGTCTTTATTTTCAAAAAACTCTTCATCTAATATTTGATTACAAAGTTCTACACATTCATCGCAAATGTAAACCTCAGGACCTGCGATTAATTTCTTAACCTGATCCTGTGATTTTCCGCAAAATGAACATTTTAATCTACTATCATCGTGTTTTGGCATGTTTTTATATTATCGGGCTTACAACTTGATATCATCACCTTGTAAGCCTATTCCTTTCTTTTTTACTACTTAATAGCATCTCTTGATACAACTTTATCAATCATACCGTATTCCAAAGCCTCAGCCGGAGTCATGATATAATCTCTATCTGTATCTTTTTCAATTTTTTTAATTGACTGACCTGTATTAGAAGCTAAAATTTCGTTCAATGATTTTTTAATTCTAATAATTTCAGCAGCTTGAATTTCAATATCAGTTGCTTGACCTTGAGCACCACCCAAAGGTTGGTGAATAAGTACTCTTGAATGAGGAAGAGCCATTCTCTTACCCTTTGTACCAGATGACAATAAGAATGCACCCATAGAAGCAGCTTGTCCCAAACAAATTGTTGAAACATCAGCTCTAATATGTTGCATTGTATCATAGATAGCAAAACCTGCCGTAACAGATCCCCCTGGGCTATTGATGTACAACATAATATCTTTTTCAGGGTTTTCACTGTCCAACAACAACAATTGAGCTACAACTAAATTTGCAACCATATCATCAATTGGAGTGCCTAAGAAAATAATTCTTTCTCTCAACAATCTTGAAAAGATATCGAACGAACGTTCGCCTCTGCTTGATTGTTCTATTACTACCGGTACAAAACTCATTTTTTTCTCCTTATAATGTTATTATAAATTTCTTTACTATATTAATCAAATAATGTGCCGTAGTAAATACGGCACATATATTATTTTTTTTAATTTTCAAACAAACTATTTGATTTCAACTTTGTTATTTTCCATCAAGAAATCTTTTACTTTGTCGTTCATTGCTTGTTGAGAAATAGAAGCCAAAATTTCAGGATTTTGACCTAATTGTTTGATTAAATCTTGTGGTTGTAAACCATAAGCAGCACCTAGTTGTGCAAATTTAGCTTCTAAGTCTTTTTGTTCAAGCTTAATATTTTCGTCTTTTGCAATTTTGTCGATTACCAAAGAGTTTTTAATTCTAACAAGAGCATCTTCGCTCAAATTTTTAAGCAATTGATCTTCGCCTTGTGCTTTTACAAGAGCTTCCCAGTTAATTCCTTGTGCAGCTAGTCTTTGAGTATATTCTTGTTTCAAAGAATCAGCTTCTCTATCAACCATAGATTGAGGAATGTCAACTTTTGCACCGTCAATAACTGCTTTGAATACTTCGTTTTCAGCATTCATTTTGTTTGTTCTTTCTCTTTGAGAATTCAAGTAGTTTTGGATATCAGCTTTCAATTCGTCAACGGTTTTGAAAGAACCAACTTTTTGAGCAAATTCATCATTCAATTCAGGAAGTTTCTTTTCTTTAATTTCGTTGATTTTGATTTTGAAAGTCGCCGGTTGACCTTTCAATTTTTCATCGTGATAATCTTCCGGGAAGTTTACTTTAATATCAAATTCATCATTCAAGTTTTTACCAACTAATTGTTCTGCAAAACCAGGAATAAAGTTTGAATGAGCTAAATCTAACGGATAATTTTTAGCGTCGCCACCTTGAATTTTTTCACCGTTAGCAGTTCCTTCAAAATCGATTACAGCGATATCTGTATCTTTTGTAGGTCTGTCGATTACAGTTTCTTGTGTGCTGTGTTGTTCAAGAAGTCTGTCGATTGATTTTTGCATAGCATCTTCTTCAACAGGAGAATCTTTAACTTCAAGAGTCAAACCTTTGTATTGTCCCAAAGTTACTTCCGGTCTAAGTTCAGCTTTTGCAGTAACCGTCAAATCTTCACCGATATTGAAGTTGTAGTTTGTGATGTATGGTTGAGCGATCAAATCAAGGTTGTTATCAACAACAGCTTGGTTAATAGCTTTTGGCATCAAGTTTTCGATAGCTTCTTGTTTAATTCTTTCAGTACCAACGTGTCTTTCAACAACTGCACGAGGTGCTTTACCTTTTCTGAAACCATCAATATTTACATATTTTGAAATTGTGCTTACAGCTTTGTTATAAGCATCAACTGCATCTTTTGCAGGGATTGTAATATCTAATTTTACTACGTTTTCTTTTTCTTTTTCTAAAGTTACTTTCATTTTACCTTTTCCTTTATATATATTAATACATGTGCCTTAATCATACCTCAAAAAAGAATTTGTGCAAGTTTTTATGATATAATCGGGGCATGGTAAGACTAATTAACGACAAAAACATGGATTTAATTGCAAACACAGTTTATTCAGCAATGCGTTTGCAGGAACATTTTACACATATTTACGAACACAATAATCCCCTAATTTCACCTTGCATCTACGTAATGTGGCATGCCAACCAGCTTTTGGTACATGGGATTGAGGATAAAGCTCATTTAAGCATATTAATCAGTAACTCAATTGACGGTGAAATTGTGGCTCGTGCAGTAGAAAAATGGGGATTTAAGGTTGTTCGAGGCTCTTCGAACAAAAAAGGAGCTGTCGAATCAACAATGCAAATGTTAAACCGATTAAAAAACGGCGAGTGCGTTGGAATTATGGTTGATGGACCGAGTGGACCTTTACACAAAGTTAAAAATGGAGCAATAAAACTTGCTCAAATGTCAGGTGCTCCGATTATTCCGGCTTATTGGTACTCCCCACAAAAAACATTAGCCAGCTTACCGTCTTGGGATAAAATGAAATTCCCGCTCGGAAACTGTAATATTTTAAACCTTTACGGCGAACCGATTTATGTAAAAGCCGACGCAACAACAGAAGAACTTGCAGACATTCGAGAACTTGTAAAAACAAAACTTATGGAGCTAGAAGAAAAAGCTCCAAAAATTTATAACGAGGCTAAAAAACAAAAAAAATGGAACAAAAAACATTAACAGTATCCGCAATTCAGATGAATTCAAAGATTGGGGATAAAAAAGCAAATTTTGAAAAAGTTAAAAAACTTATAAAAAGGGATATTAAAGAAGGTACTGATTTAATTGTCCTACCAGAAGTTTGGACTGTTGGCTGGGCTCCAAAACATTTTAGAGAGAATGCTGAAAAAATTCAAACCGGCGAAACTATTGAATTTCTTTCAAACATCGCAAAGGATTACAAATCTTGGGTTATTGGCGGAAGTTTTATCTCAAAAGTTGACGGGCATTATTTCAACACCTGTCCTGTATTCAACAGACATGGAGAATTAATTGCGACATATTCAAAAAACCATTTATTCTCTTATTACGGCGACGACGAAGGGAAATTTGTTGAGGTGGGCAAATCTCCTGTTATGGTAAACATTGAAGGCGTTCAAACAGGTTTGACAATTTGCTATGACATTCGTTTCCCTGAAATTTACAGAGCATACAGGAAAGCGGGAGCAGATTTGCTGGTAAACTGTGCCGCTTGGGGACTTAAAAAGCCTATACCTTGGGAATGTATGACTCGTTCAAGAGCGACAGAAAATCAAACCTTTATGATTGCATTGACTCAATCAGGACAAATTCAAGGTGACGAATGGAATATCGGACATTCCAGAATTATTGACTATAAGGGCGAAACAATTTCTGAAATTAAAGACCAAAAAGAAGGTGCAATGACTGCCACTTTAAACTTTGCTCCGATGTACGATTTCAGGGAAAAATGTACTTGTATGAATGATATAAGAGAATCTTACGAGGTAAAATCAGTATGAAAAAATTGTTCAATATAATTATATGTTTAGTTGCGATTTTGAGTTTGCAAAATTCTGTTTTCGCAGGCGTAATAGATAAAACCATCGCTCAATCCGGAATAAACAAAGGAAGCGTTGCAATTTCTGTAAAAGACGCACAGACCGGTAAAACAGTCTATGAATATCAGGCAAAAAAGCCAACCATGCCGGCATCAACTCTAAAACTTGTAACCCTTTCGGCATCATTGGATCAACTCGGCAAAGATTATAAATTTTCAACAAAATTATACAAAAACACAAACAACGAACTTTTTGTAAAGCTAGGTGCAGACCCGTTTTTGACATCATCTGGACTTAACAACTTATTCGAAACCGCTGTTAAAAACAAAAAAATAATTTCACCTAAATTTGTATACGTAGACGATTACGTTTTTGATAAAACAGAATGGGGCGAAGGTTGGCAATGGGACGACGATTTGAGCCCGCTTATGCCAAAATTCAGTTCATACAATATTGATAGAAACTTGCTCGGAATAATCATAACTCCGACGACAAAAAATTCACCTGCCGATATTTATACCTCAAAATTTTATCCAACAACGTTTATGAACCTTGTAACAACAGGGGACGAAAACTCAATAAAAATCAGCAGGAACACAAGCATTTCTCCAAACATGCTTATTGTGGAAGGAAAGGTCAAAAAACAGACTACAACTTATGTTCCAACGAATAATCCTAAAATGTATTTTATTTTGAGATTGGAAGATGCAATTCGTTCTGCCAAAATGGATTATTACGGAAAATTTGCACAGAAAAAAGTTCCTGCAACTAATGTTTATTTAGTAGCACAAGTTGATCACCCAATTGATATGGCTATTGAGGATATTTTGAAAAACAGTAATAATTTTGTTGCAGAAACAGTATTTAAGCTTGCCGGTGGAAAATTTGTAAACAACACAGGAGCGCTTGTAAATTCTCAAAAAATGCTTGATGCATATTTTGCAAAATTAAATCTTAACCCGGAAGATATCAAGGTAGTCGATGGTAGTGGCGTATCTAAAAACAATATAATGACAAGTGATTTTATGGCATCTTTTTTGGCTAATGAAAAAGTTCAAGAACTTCTAAACGGGAAACTTGCAACTGCCGGAGAAGGCACTTTGACAAACAGAATGCTTTATTTCAAAGACAATCTGTATGCAAAAACAGGAACACTGTCTGATGTTAGCGCAATTGCCGGTTACATCACATCAAGAAACGGTAAAAAATATGCGTTTGACATTATGATTAACGATCCGAAAACAAAGTCTTCCGACAAAAAATTACTTGAAGAATATATTTTAAGGGATATTTACGCAAACTATTAGTAAGATTTATCGCCAAAAGCTATTTTACCTATAACTCCAAGCAATGTTCCCAAAAAGCCAAGTACAACAGCTGATTGGACTTTTGCCTTCGGAATAAATGTTTTTACTTTTTTATATGCACGAGCATATTTGGGAGAGTCTAAAAACGCTGCAAGAGTTGTGTCGGCAGAATTTTTACTTGACTTTGTCAGATATTCTCTTGCGTCAGTAATAAGGTTATATGCAGCCTTTTGCTCTTTTGAAGCTTTTTCAATAACTTTTTTAGGAAGAGTTTTTTCAAACGCATCAGGTTCTTGTGTAAAAAGCTGTTCCAAATTGTACTTTCTCGGAGCAAGAGTGTAACCTATTCCGGCTCCAATAACTCCTGTCATCATACCAACTTCCGCAGGTGAAATAGAAGTATATTGACTCATAATAACCTCCTATACTCTTAATAAACACTAATACTTTTATTTAAACTCATAATAAATCTTTTTGGAGATAATATGCAAGATAATTTACATATTTTAACAATTCGTCAAAAGCAAAGGATTATGCTAATATTGTAAAAAAGGCAGGACATGATGGAACAACCGATAGTTACAATAATTACACCAACATACAACTTGTTAGAAAACAATTTAGCAGACGATTTTAACCTGTTAATTTCTCTTTTGGAAATTCAAACTTACCCAAACATCGAGCACCTTGTAATCGATAACGCCTCAACTGACGGGACTGTTGAAATGCTAAAAGATTACAAAAACAAGGGATTTTTCAGGTTTTTCTCAGAAAAAGACACCGGCAAATTCAACGCATATAACAAAGGCGTAATGCATGCCAGAGGCAAATACGTAACTTTTTTGAGCTGTGACGACTTTATTCACGATATAACATCAATTTTGGATATTGTAAATACGATGGAAGCAAACGACTCTGATTTCACTTTCGCACCTGCTTATTGCAGACACCCAGAAGGTTTTGTTTTCTTGTTCGCACCATCTATGCACAACGCTTTTCAGGTTATGCCATGTGCCAGACAAGCAATGTTTTTTAGAAAGTCAATGATTGAAAAAGAGAATTATTTTGATGAGAAATTCAAGATTATGTCCGATTTCGATTTTATTATGCGAATAATTATGAAAGGTTACAAACCTGCATATTTTGACAATACTTATGTAACTTATAAACTCGGAACAAAAGTTATGGAAAATCAAAAACGAGCAGAGGAAGAATCTCGATTGATTTATTACAAAAACTTCCGTTCAATTTATCCGCAAATAAATAACGATGCAATTTTGGAGAGAATGACAAAATATTCGGAATTTCCAAAACCATTATTGGATAAACTTGTAAAATATTTTCCGGAAGCCGATAGTGAACTGTTCTACGAAAAATGTGAACAGATGCATCAATTACGTGTAAATGCAATTGCACAACAACAACGTGCAAATGAAGCTATGTAAAATATTTGCAAAATAATCTTTGAGTAGTATCATAAAGATAGAGGGAAATTCCTCACGTGTAGATTAAATAGTATTAGATAATTAGGGATAGAAAATGAAAGAACAAAGAGTAGCGGTAATAGGTTGTGGCGTATGGGGAAGAAATATTGTCCGCAATTTTTATAACTTAAACGTACTTGACACAGTATGCGATATTGATGACGAAAATTTAAAAAAGGTTACAGAGCAATACCCTGGGGTTAAGGTTACAAAAGATTTTCATGAAATTATTAATAATGAAAACATTACAGGTGTTTGTGTTGTAACTCCAAGCCACACGCACTACAAGATGGTTAAGGCAATGTTGGAAGCCGGCAAAAATGTTTATGTTGAAAAACCGATTTCAACAGTTGCGGAAGAAGCTCGTGACTTATCCCAACTTGCACATGACAAAGGTCTTGTCTTAATGGTTGGTCACTTGTTGTTGTATCACCCGGCCGTAAATCGCTTGAAAATGCTTATTGAAGAAGGAGCTTTGGGCAAAATCGTTTATGCACAAAGTGACAGATTGAATGTAAACTACTTCAAAAACGACAGAAGTGTAATGTGGGATTTGGCTCCACACGATGTTTCCATGATTTCTTACGTAATCGGTAAAGAACCTGTTAAAGTTATTTCTGCCGTTGGTTGCTCTTCTGATCAGAACGAAATTATGGATATCACCCACGTTGGAATTCTTTTTGAAGATGGAATTGTCGGTCATATTTCAGAAAGTTGGATTACTCCGAGAAAACATGTTCAATTGCTTGTTCGAGGCACAAAAGCAACTGCAATTTTAGACGACACAGTTCCTGAAAACAAATTGGTTATTTACGACAATTTCGTAAAAGATAATACTCAAAATATCAAGCTTGATTACCTTGAAATCGAACCGCTTAAACTTGAATGCCAACACTTTATCAGCTGTTGTGCAAACGGCAAAAAAGCTCGTTCTGACGGCGACAACGGATTTATGGTAACTCAGATTTTGGAAGAAGCTGAAAAAATCATGCTTGGTGATAAAGTAAAAAAACTTGATGAAGTAAACTTTGCACTATCAAGAACTAAAAAATAAGACTTAACAAATTAACGGAGAAAATTATGGATATTAAGAATAATATGGCAAATATCGTTTCTGTTTCAAGAATTTTTGTAGCTTATGTTGCGATATTGTGCTTGTATGAAAAAACAACTTGGGCTTACATTTTGGCATTTGTTTTGACTGCTATCGCATTTGCAATGGACGGTTTGGACGGATATATTGCAAGAAAGTTCAACCAATCTTCTGAATGGGGCTCTGTTTTGGACATTTTGGGTGACAGAATTGTTGAAGTTTCATACTGGATTGTTTTTGCAGTAATGGGTTGGATTAACATAATTTTTCCGCTTATTTGCGTTGCAAGAGCTTTTACAACAGACGGCATCAGAAGCGTTGCCCTATCAAAAGGAATGACAGCTTTCGGCGACAAAACAATGCAGTCAACTTCTTGGGGCAAATTTATTTGCGCATCTCGTTTTATGAGAATCAGTTATGCAGTAGCCAAAGTTATGGCATTTATGCTCCTAATCGTTGTAAATACTCCGGGAATGGAACTTTGGAGCGGAACACCTGTTTTACACATGATTACAATGGCACTTGCTTGGATTGCGATTATTTTCTGTGTAGTTAGAGCAATTCCGGTTGTTGTTGAAAGTCCAAAACTATTCAAGTAATCGAGGCTAAAATGGCAAAATTAAACATTGTTTTATATGAACCTGAAATCCCGCAAAACACCGGAAATATCGCAAGACTTTGTGCTTGTACAGGTGCAAGTTTGTATCTTGTCGGCAAACTCGGGTTTTCATTATCAAGCAAGTACACCAAACGTGCAGGCTTAGACTACTGGGATAGTGTTGATTTACATAAAATTGATACAATGGACGAATTGCTTGAAGCAAACAAAGATGCTAACTTTTATTATCTGACAACTAAAACCAAAAGATTATATACAGATATTAAATTTCAAGACGGCGATTTTATCGTATTTGGACCGGAAACAAGAGGGTTGCCTGAAAAATACGTAAAAGACCACAATGCATTAACAATTCCGATGAGAGAAGGACAAAGAAGCTTGAACCTCTCAAATTCGGTTGCAATTGTTGCTTATGAGGCTATTAGGCAAAATGGACTATAAACTTCCAAAACTTCCGACGAGAAAAGAAAATTCAAACAAGGGAACATTCGGCAAAATTTTGAATATTTCCGGTTCTGAATATATGACGGGTGCAGCTCTGTTATCTTCTCTTGCCGCACTCAGAGTTGGTGCCGGATATGTAGAAGTTGCAAGCAATGAAAATGTTCTCAAAGCTGTATCTTGTCAAGCTCCGGAAGTTGTTTTAGCTCCGCTTTCAAGAATTAATGATTTAATAAAAACATCGACTGTTTTGCTGATTGGTTGTGGACTTTCGACGAGCGATGAGGCAGTAAAATTATTCCAAAACACAATTTCAAAAGCTAAAAATTTGCCAACTGTAATTGATGCCGACGGATTGAATATTTTAGCAAAAAATCAAATTGAATTACCGCAACAAACTGTCCTTACCCCACACCCGAAAGAAGCTGCAAGACTTTTAAATTGCAAACTTGACGAGGTTTTGAATAATTTAGATGTTTGTGCAAAACAGATTTCTGAAAAATATAATTGCGTAACAGTTTTAAAATCTCACAAAACAGTTGTAACATCTTTGAATGGAGAAATTTATCACAGTACAACTGGGAACAGTGCACTTGCAAAAGCAGGAAGTGGCGACGTTTTAGCAGGAATGATTTCAGGGCTAATCGCACAAGGTATGTCAATCTTTGATGCAAGTGTTTTAAGCGTATATTTGCATGGTCTAGCCGGCGATTTAGCAAAAAATGACCTGAGTGCATACGGAGTTTTGGCTTCCGATACAATCAGGTACATTCCTTACGCTATAAAAAATTACTTATGCGAAAATATCAATGTGTTTTGATACTTTTGCTGCAACTTTTTCACCTGTCTCAACAATTGGCGCAAATGGACTTGTATAAACAGGGGCTACAACTGGCGCCGCTGCCTTTGCTGCTGGCAATGAAGGTAATACAGAAGATGCTTTAACTACTTTGATTTCTTGTGCACCTTTTTTAATTGCTGATGTTAACATTGTTTCCCTACCGGAAAATGATACATTATTAATCATAATATTCTCCTTTTGTTTTTCAACACACTATATTAATGACTCTAAAAAAATATTTTGCTGTTTTTTGCAAAAATTCTTTTACAATTGTTTACAAACAAAATAATACTAAATGAAAACAATTTAACAATTAGCCAACTTACCTAAGACAACTCGACGATTAGCGCCAGTGCAAGACGGAAGATTATTTGGAATATTGTAATAAGTGCAATAGCCAAGCAGGGCAAACGCCATAACTTCTTTAAAATTATTAGAAATCCCATAAGCTTCATGGGTTTTAAGATTTACATGTTTTGGCAAATAATGACGTAAATACTTCATCAAAGTCGGATTGTAAGCTCCTCCGCCACCGACAATTACCTCTTCTACATCAATATCAGGGTAAATAAAGTTTTCATAAGCCTTTGCAATAGATTTTGCAGTAAGAGCAGTTGCTGTTGCGACAATATCTTTCGGATCTTTTGGTCCAAAGCGAAGAGCATTTTCAATATATTCAGGCGAAAAATATTCTCGTCCTGTTGTTTTTGGCGGCACTTTAAAATAATACTCATCTTGTAACAAACATTCAAGCCAACTTTCACAAACCTTACCGCTGTCAGCGATCTTACCATCTTTGTCATAAGGCATGGAAAAATATTTATTCATGCAGTAATCAATCATAATATTTCCTAAGCCTGTATCAAAACCAAATGTCGGAAAATCATTAGAAATTACGGTAACATTTGAAATTCCACCAATATTTTGAATAAGCATATTTTTCTTTAATGGCTTAAACCATTTTTCATCAGCAAAACACACTAACGGCGCACCTTCTCCACCAACAGCAATATCTGCTTCTCGGAAATTTGAAATCGTCAAACAACCGGTTTCTTGTGCAATAACAGAGCTGTCACCGATTTGAAGAGTACTTTTGAGAGAAATTTTGTCTAATTTTTCCTCTATTGGAAAATGATAAATAGTTTGTCCATGACTTGCGATAAAATCAGGTTTACCATGTTCAGAAATCAACACTTTACAAGCTTCTGCAAAACAATGCCCGATTGCAAAATTCATCTGGCAAACATCTTTAATCGTCGCATCGCCGGAAAATAATTGAAAAATTTTTGCGCGAATATGCTCCGGATACTTGAAATTAATACCTGAAATCAGTTTTACCGACAAATCAGGGCGAACCTCACAAAGCCCTGCATCAATGCTGTCGCAGGACGTTCCGGACATCAAGCCTATAACAAGTTTTGATTCTAACTCTTCCATCTTAAATATATAATATAAAAAAGCTTGCGATAACGCAAGCTCTTAATATTTCCAACTATCTCCTCTTCCCCTTAAATTCTTTTTTCTCTCCCAAATAATTATAAATGTTAATAAAAAAAATCCCTAATCATTTGCACTTCTATTGTTCTAAACTTTTTTCTTAAAAACTTTTTCCAATACTTCTCAAATTCTTAAAGCCTTCGCCATCACCTCTTTTTCTATCAACTATCTCAAATCTATTCTATCGGGGTTGTTTTTCTGATAACCTATCAGGTTCCCTCCACATTTATTAATGTAAAACTAAGTAAAAAGTTTGACAAGTAAAGAAAAATAAAATAAAATTTACAATTAACCATGCCCCTTGATATGACAAAGAAAAATTCAAGTTAAGATTTCTTAATGAAGGTTTTTTAATTAAATTACGTAAAAAAGGCGATTTTTTTAGTTGACAAAAAACATTTTAAGGGAAACGTCCATGCTTTAAGGTAATTGCATTTTTATTTACAAAAAGTAAAAAATATAGTATACTTGAACATATTAAAAACAATAGGAGAATTGAGTTATGATTAATAAAAGTTCCAAGATTGCCCCCCCCCCGACGCTGATATAAAAGACGTTAGGACGATAAGACGCAAAGTCGTTAAGTCCGAAACAGAAGCTATTAGTCGTCATTCTGAGGCTCTCCCGAGCCGAAAGAATCCAGCTGATTATAATTCAAAACAGTTACAAAACAATCAAAACTCTTTCACCGAAACAGCCCAAGCATCTATGCCTCTTGGCATCTTTGCATCTAAATCAGTTTCGTTGTCGGATTGGCAAATCCGACCTACATCTAAAAACTTAGCTGCTTGGCTTCCTAGCCGCCTAGCTGCTAAACGCGTCGCGTTTACCTTGGCGGAAGTCTTAATCACTCTCGGCATAATCGGTGTAGTTGCGGCATTGACGCTTCCGTCAATCATCAACAAAATAAAACACAAAGAACTTGAAACGGGATTTCAAAAGCATACTCAACTTTTTCACAAGGTGTAATTAACATGAAACGTGAAGATGGAGAAGGATTGGGAAAATATTATTCATACTATGATCCTGAACTCAAACACTGTCCTAATGCAACTGAATTCTTTAATAAATTTTATAAATATTCCGATATAAAAGTCATAGGAAAATGCGACTACAAAAATACTAAAATTAAAAACTACACAAAAAATGCAGAAGCACAATCATATTGCATACATAATTCATGGAAAGTAGATGGAAGTTGTTCTTATGTAGATTTAAAAGATGAATTATCAAACGGCATGTGTTCTAACTTAACAATTACAGCCAGTACAATATTCATAATTATAGACACGAACGGAATAAAATCTCCGAACAGTCTTGGACATGATATCTTTTTCTTTAAGATTGACAAGAATGACAATTTTGTCCCATTAAAAATGATCAACTACCTTACAGACGAAGAGTTAAACGAAGAAAACAAACCAACATACAGCTATGTAGCCGGAGATCCTTGTACCATCAAGTCAAAGCAAGCCGGGAACGGAACAGGGTGCTCGTACTATGCCTTGATTAACAAAAATCCAGATGACGCAACAAAAGGCTATTGGGAAAGTTTGCCTTAATATGTTTAAATTTTGGAGTTTAATATGAAGTCTAGCTTCCTACCAATCTCAATGTTTCTTGCAGAAGATCTTTTTGAGTTGAAATTAGCTTGTTTGCAATATCCATTTGCAATTTTGCCATTTGGTAGTATGAAATATTTCCTTTGAAATCAGCGTTTGACATTTCTAACAATCCTGAACGAATTTCGCCAACACCGATTAAAGGTTTGCCGGACTCTTCTGTTTCCAAAAATTGACCGTCTTTGAATTCATAAAGAGCAGAGGCGTTATTAAAGTTTCTTGTTGTAACTCGGTATAGTGGCACTGTTCGTTTGCCATTATCGGCTTTCCCGTAAATTGTGCCATCATTTTTAATTTCATAATCGTCATATTTACCAAGATATTTGCCATTATTAGGGTCGATCCACATTTTTATATTTGTTGTCGGAATATCAAGAGCACCACCTTTCATAGCAGTTTCTTCATACAAATCAGAGGTAACAGATTTTGTACCTTGCATTATTTCGCCCTTGTCATTTAAGATGTAACCCTGAACAGTGTTTCCGCTTCTATCTCGATAAACACCTTCATTGTCAAACTTGAATTCACCCAGTCTTGTGTAAATGCTTTTTCCTGTTGCATCTTTTACTAAGAAAAAGCCCTTACCTTCTAAGAAAAGGTTTTCTTTGGAAGTACCAGGAGTTGATTTACCCTGATCCATTTTTTTATCATAGTCCTCAGAAATCGCACCACCTAAGAAGGTTTTAAAAGTAACTTGTTGTTCTCTAAAACCAGGCGTATAGACATTTGTCATGTTGTGAGCAATGACATCAATCCAGTTTGTAGTCGATTTTTGGGTATTCAGTGCTGTTACAAAAGAGTCATTCATTACTGTTTCTCCTTATTTTGGCGTCTTTGCTGTTGCTGCTGACGAGAATTGCTGTAACTTAATTGGCTATAAGACAAATTTTGTTCATCAAAACGTTGTCTTAAAAACGAAATATTGTTACGTAAATACTGCTCCACAGCCTTATCTCCAGGGATAAAATTTGCAGCAAGACTTCCATCTTTATTTACTTTTATAATGACAGAAACATCTTTGTCAAAATCTATTCTAAACGGTTGATTTGTTTTCAAAGATTCTGAAAGTTTTTCCATTAAAACAGACGAAACTTTCACATTTTGTTGAATATTTTGAGAACCTTCTGCCATTTGTGTTTGAATTTGAGATGCAATACTTTGCATTGACATATCGGTATTTTGAACTAAATTTGCAAAGAACGTTGCATCAGAATCTGACATGTTTATTACATCATAATCAACAGTTTGAGCCGAATTTACAGTCGACATCAAATTTTTTGTATTCAACAGGTCCTGAATATTTTGCGTTAGCAAAGACTGACTTTCATTATGATATTTAAAATCAGTAAAATTAATTCCGCCTGAATAAACATCGTCCGGAACAATATCATCAGGAGTTTTCAATTCTTCCGCAAGCTTATTTGCCTCTTTATTAGAATCTTTTTGAGATGCCTTTTCTTTATCAGAAACCTTTTTGTCATCTTTGGAAGTTTTTTCAGTTTCTTTTGAATCTTTTGTTTCTTCTGTTTTTTCTGTTTTGGAAGCAGTTTTTATTTCATCTTCAAAAGATTTTCCAGATTTAGAGCTACTGCTCGTTTTTGATTTTGATTGAGTTGAATTTACATCTGATGCACTTGCGGCTGCAATAGTTGCGGCTGAAGATGTACTTACATTCATTTTTAACTACCTCCATCTATTTGTTCCAGTTGTTTTAAGATTTGTTCTTCTTCCTCTGCCCTTTCTTGGCTTTGGCGGAAGTATCTTGTAACACCCAGTTCGGAATACTGTTTTAATTCGGCGGCTTTCTCTTCCGCTATATAGGCTTCTCGGCTCTTTTCTTTATGCTTTTCAAGAACTTTGACGCCTTGTTCGAGTTTTATAAGTTTAACCTTCTCTTCGTCAAGTTTTTTTTGTAACTCAACTCTGATTGCTTCCAGTTGTTCAGCTTTTTCCCACAGATGTCGTAAATAATTGTCATAGGCTTCATACATCATAGGGTCAGCTAAACGCATATTTTGTTTTGTTGCCCGAATTTCTTCTTCGTTTTTTCTAATATTCTCTTCGGCTTCATAAACCGCCTGTTGAGCCTTTTGAACAACTGTAAGCTGCTCTTCCTTCTTACGAATTCTGAAATCCAGAACTTTCTGTAATCTGTATCTGAAAGGCATATTATACCACTCTTCTGCATGTATTATCACTTATTTTAGTCGTGGCACAATCATCTATATGTATGATTTAACTATTTTTAGCAAAAAGTCAATCTAATATTGTAACTCCGGTTCTTGAGCCTCTGTTTGTATTTGAGTAATAATATCCGCGGTTTGTTTGAACTCCGGTTTCCTCACCATTGCCTGCAAGTGCTCTTTCTGCCTCAAACCAATCCATATAAGCAGGATCCATAGCCGGAGTAATCCCTGTCGGAGTTCCCATAAATTGATTTTTGAAATTCCCGAGCAATGTACTTTTCCAACCGGCACCAGAACCACCTGTAAAAATCGGACGACTATAATTATTTTGTGCATAACTATTTTGCATGCCCTGATTTGGATTAAAGGCTTTATAATTTCTTGCAACATGCTTCAATGTTTCAAACCTCTGCGCCAAATCGCCTTCCTGCGACGCCCCAAAAAGCCTTTGTTCAAGCCTTTCAATTCTATTTTTTGCAGAATCATATTCATAAGTTTGCAACAAAATCTGATTTTCTAATCTTTCGATACCGGAAAATTGATTAGCGACAAGCTTTTCTGCTTGTGTAGCAGAACTTTTCCGATTTACCTTCGTTCTATAAATCACAGGCTGCCTATAATAATCGCATGGGCATGGCGGATTATAGTAACCTTGATTAACGTTGTATGGCACACTATAACGGGGTTGAGGATAACCGTTGTTATTATAATAATAATTATTGTAATAAGGTCTTTGTCCATAATATCCATTAGTTGTATATCTTACATTTGGCGGATAATAATATCCGTTATTATAGCCGTTCCCGCCAAAGAAATTAGACAAAATTCCTGCATTTGCGACTGTTGCAGAAAATATTGACACGCATAATAAAATATAAAATAGTTTATTCATAATCCTCACCTCAAAAGAAAAAATAATTTATTCAAAACTCAAAATCATTCCCCATAAAGGCAATCTACAAGAGTAATTCACCCCTGTATCAAGATTTAATTCTAATTTTAGATATCCCCCAAATAGATGATATAAATTCTTTTTATTAAAGTTTAGTATTATTTATATCGTGTTAAGAAATGTAAATAGAATAGAAGAACATCTTATCGGAGCTCATTGATGTCAGAACAAATGTTATTACAACCGATTAAATCGGCAAATATAGAAAAAGCGAGAGAATCTCTGGAAAAAGCCAGAATTGCACATGAAAAGTATCTAATTCGCCAGCAAAACACAGATTTGCAAGATGCAATTGAATACTATATTGATGCAGTCAAATATGACCCTTCGATGCCGGAGGCGTATTATCGTTTGGCAACTCTTATGTGGGAACAAGGCCAAATTAGTCTTGATACCGCAATTGAACAGTGTAAAACGGCTGTTTCTCTTGCTCCGAAAAACATCAATGCGCACCTATATACGGGTTTCTTCATGAAACTTGCACAAGATTTTAAATCTGCTGAACAAGAATTTAAATCCGCAATCAAAATGGATAATTTGAAATCCGGTCGTCCGAGGTTAATTCTTTCACAATCAATTTTGCAGAAAATAAACAGCAAAAACGGTACAGCATGTGATTACCTTGGATTTTTATACTATTTCTTGTCCGGAAGTATAATGTTAGCTTGGGACAGACCTTCAATAAAAATGTTTTACAAAAACATGTCCGACGATTTTTCGGTATTTACTTACAACACAATCGGAAAGTTTCTAGAAAAATTCAAACTTTATCCAAGTGCAGAAAATGTTTATAAACAAGCAATTACCGCTACTAATCACAGTGAAATTTTTTATGACAAAATGGGTGATCTTGCTCTTAAAAATAACGAAACAGAATTGACTCTTGACTGTTACAGAAAAGTTTTGGAAGCAAATCCGCTTAACAGAGAAGTTCTGATAAAACTTGCAACGGTTTTACAAACGTATTTTCCTGAAAACACAGATGAAGCAATCGATTGTTATGAAAAACTTTTAGAATTTGATATTGATACCCCGCAGATTTATTATGAACTCGGACATCTTTATCTTAAAAAAGAGGATAAAATTAATTCTGTTAGCGCATTTAAGCTTGCGGTAGAAAGAGATCCTGAAAACCCATTCTACAACAACTCACTTGCTTATGCGTATTCAAAAGCACAATTATATGACGAAGCAATTGAACATTACCAAAAGGCGATTTCAATCAATCCTGATAAAGAATGGACGTCTATTGTCTGTGAAGCATTAGGAAGTATTTATGCTGAGGTAAAAGGGAATATTGACGCTGCCGTGTCGACATATCAGGCAGGAATAATTCTTGATCCGAACAACTATGGTTTGTATTTGGCTCTTGGAGATGTTCACATGGCAGCTTACGATTTAGAAAATGCTATTCGAGCTTATTGTGATGCAATCATGCTTAAACCTGATGATTACAGAGCTTACGCAAAAGCCGGAATTGCACTATGGGAAAAGGATTACTTGGAAGAAGCACTTGTTTCGTTCCACAAAGCAATTGACCTTAATCCTGAAAATGAGTATGCACAAAACAATCTCGGAATATTATACCTAGACGGATTATGTGACGCAGAAGAAGCTCTTGAATACTTTGAAGCTGCAATTGAACTTAATCCAAGTTATACTTTGGCATATTTCAATGCAGGCAGAGCATCGCAAGAGATGGGATTTATAAACGATGCTGCAAACTATTATCAAATGGCAATTGATTTGAACAAAGTTACGCAAGACTTGGACGAAGATGATATTGTCACAAGACTTCACAAATTGTTTGATATTTAAAAATTACCCACATGGCAATACTTTGGACTAATTTCATTTCAGCATGAATGAGGTTTAATCATAATATGAAGAAATTTATTTTTATGATTTTAGCTTTTTTAGTTCCTAACTTGTGCAGTTGTGCAGAAGAAATTCACTTTGACAACGAAGTTTACAAGCTCAAATACAGTGCAATTGCACCTCAAACAAAAGGCTATGGAAACGAATATTTCCGCGGTTCTGAAAATGTCGGGAACTGGATTAAAATGATAGGTGTATACTATTATCCGGAAGAAAACAATCCGCTTAAATATGTTGAAAACTTCGACAAAACTGTTGAAACAACTGACAATAGCGTTCTTTTAAAACTTATTGAAAACAAAAAATGCAACAAAGCAGCAATAAGTTTTCTCGTAAACGGTTGTGAAAACAACAGAAAATATTTTGAATACGATATTTATAAATTTGAAAAAGCCCCAAACAAAGGAATGATTGTCGTCAAATATGCCGTAAAACACTTTTTCACAAACGATAAAGAAATAAAAACTATTGCAGAAAATATTCGTCAAAATAACGACAAATATCTTGAAACCATAATATCTTCACAAGTGCCAAGTGTAATAGAAAAAGAAATCAATATTCTCGAATGAGATATCAATAGTATTGACATATTGTCTATAAACAGGTAATATCTATTTATGCAAATAGATGAACAAAAAAGGGTTAAGGATTACCTTACAAAAACAAAACTGGAAACAATAGATTATGTAATCAATCCTTATGTCGGCTGTCCAAACAAGTGTTTATATTGCTATGCTGCTTATATGGTCGGATTTAGTAAGCACTCTGAACCTTGGGGGGAATTTCTTGATGTAAAACAAACCAGAAAAAGAATAAATATTTTTAAGCTTAAAAATAAAAAGCTCATGATTGGAACGGTTACAGATCCTTATAATACATACGAAGAAAAGTACAAAATTACAAGAAAAATCATGGAACAACTCGTATGTGCAGAAACTCATATCTCAATTGTTACGAAATCTAAACTTGTGTTAAGAGATATTGATTTATTAAAAAAAATGAAAAATGTAGAAATAGTCATATCTTTAAGTATATTAGACGAAAGTATTAGAAAAAAATTAGAATTAAATTCATCAACGCTCGAAGAAAGGCTTGAAACATTAAAAATTTTGAGGGAAAATGGAATTAGGACAGTTGTTTTTGTTGCTCCAATAATTCCGGAAATAACTGATTTCAAAAAAATTATTGAAGCAACAAAAGATTTTACGGACGAGTATTGGTTTGATAAGCTTAATCTCAGAAGTAGCTTTAAAACAAACATGTTTAATTTTATAGAAAAGAATTTTCCTATCTATAAAACGATTTATGATGATATTTACAAAAGAAATAATTCAGAATTTTTTGATAAAATTTCAGCTGAAATTGAAAAATATTGCGTTCAAAACAACATAAAATATACAGATTTTTATGCCGGCCATAAATTGCTTCTTGACAAATAAACATAATAAATTAAATCTTAATGCCGGCTTTTCCTAAATATTCCAAAAAGAAATTCGAAAATATCGAATTTCTTTTTGGTGATTTAAAAATAATATTAATAATAATAACTTAATTAAAAAATTTCACGTGTTGCTCTACACATATTAACAAAATATTGCATTTATGAAACGATTTTAACTCCGGAACTTGTACCAAGTCTTTCTGCACCGGCTTCAATCATTTTTAACGCAGCTTCTTTATCACGAATTCCGCCAGAAGCTTTGACTTTTAACCCAAAAGGAGAAACTGTTTCATACATAAGTTTCACGTCTTCCACTTTTGCTCCGACTCCATTCTTTACAAACCCTGTTGAGGTTTTTACAAAGTCAGCGCGAGCTTCTACACAAAGCTCACAAGCTTTTTTAATTTCGTCCTTTTCAAGCAAATCTGTTTCTAAAATAACTTTTAAAGGCTTATCTTGGCAAGCTACTTTAACAGTTTTAATATCATCTAATACAAAATCGTAGTCTTTATTTTTTATAGCAGAAACATTTATTACCATATCTATTTCATCTGCTCCGTCTTCAACAGCTTTTGCCGTTTCAAAAGCTTTTACATCACTTCTGTTTGCCCCAAGCGGAAACCCGACAACCGTCACAACTTTCACATCACTGTCTTTTAGATTTTCTTTTGCAAGTTTTACGTATGCAGGATTAATACAAACTCCTAAAAAATGATGTTCCTTAGCTTCTTCAAATAACTTTTTTAAATCCTCTAATCTTGCGTCTTGCTTTAAAAGAGTGTGCTCAATGTGTTTGTTTAAATTTTCCATAATTTCTCCCTTTTTGCTTGATTATAACACAAAGTTAATTTATAATTTTTTTATGACAATAAGAGAAAAATTTAACATTTTAATCGGCGATATATTGGGAGGGCTAAACGCCTCTATTATCACACTTCCTCAGGCTCTTGCCTTTGGGGTTGCAACAGGCTTTGGGGCAAGTGCCGGAATTTGGGGAGCAATTATTTTATGTTTAGTTGCAGGAATTTTAGGCACCAAAGTTCCTATGATATCAGGCGTCACCGGACCGGTTGCAATTGTTGTTGCATCTGTTATGCACGCTTTGAACAAAGATTTAAACTCGGTAATTTTTATAATATTTTTAGCAGGAATTTTACAGGTAATTCTTTCTTTAACAAAACTTCCGGAAATTGTAAAATATGTACCTTACCCTGTAATTTCAGGATTTATGAATGGAGTCGGAGTTATTATTATAATTATGCAATTAAACCCGCTTCTGGGGCTCTCTGCCTGCTCAAACACAATAGAAAGTCTTGAAACTGTATTTAAATCTATCTCAATGCTAAACCCGCAAGCATTTGCAATCGGCTTTTTAACTTTGTGCATAGTATTTTTCTTTCCTAAAAGATGGAACAAATACGTGCCATCACAAATTTTAGCATTAATAATTTGTACATTCATTTCAATAAAAACCAATTTAAATATTGCACGAATTTCAGAAATATCCGTTTCATTGCCATCTTTCACTTTCCCACAAACCTCTTTACACGATTTTATTACATATTTTCAATATTCTATAATGCTTGCAGTTATTTTATCCGCCGAAAGCTTGCTAACAGGACTTGTTTGCACATCAGTAGCAAAAGCGAACGTATCCCCCAAAAGAATGCTCACAGCACAAGGCTTAGGAAATATTTGTTGTGCAATGACAGGAACTCTTCCCGGTTCAGCTGCAACTATGAGAACGGTTGCCGCTTTAAAAACAGGAGCAACTACACGCTTGACAACAATTATAACATCTGTTGTGTTAATTTTATTGATATATAAATTTTCAGGATTTGTTGCCCAAATTCCTCTGGCAGTACTTGCCGGAATTTTAATAAAAATTGGTTACGATATAATTGATATAAAATTCTTAAAAGTTTTAAATTTAGCACCAAAAGACGATTTAATAGTTCTTTGTGTTGTGTTTACATTAACCGTTTTTTATAACCTAATTGTTGCAGTTGGTGCAGGAATTACGCTTGCTTCTTTACTTTATGCCAAAAGAGTCGCAGATAGGGCAAAACTTGTAAATCGTAAAATATATGACGACAATACAAGAAAGCTTGAAAAAGTATTGGAAAAAAATTCCAGACATAAAATTCGTGTTGTCCACATAAGCGGAGCTTTTTTCTTTGGCTCAGCAACTCAAATCATTTCTCAATTTGATGAGTTTTTAGGAACAAAATATCTTATAATTGTTTACGACGGCGAAGACATGCTTGATATTTCTGCAATTTTTGCACTGGAAGATATTATCCTTCGTCTAAAATCTCAACATATTAAGATTTTGATGGTTATTAATAATGAAGAAGTCAAAAACCAACTAAAAAAATATGACATTACAACCCAAGTAGAAGGAATCTATTCAACTGAATTTGAAGCTATTGATTTTGCGAAATTAAGTTACAAAAACAATTAATTTTATAGCAATAAACAAAACTCAAACATTGTTACCAATAAAAAAAAGCTGTGTAAAGGAATTACACAGCTTTTAAATTATTAATCATATCAAATTACTTGATATTTGCGAATGTCCAAGCATCAAATGTAGGAGTTTCTGAAATATTCATTTCTTTTTTCTTTTCACCTGTACTTGAATCGTTATGAGCGATAGGCTTATACAATCTGTTGTAATATTCAATTACCATACGATCTGAGTTGAAGTAAGCTTCAGACGTTCTGATAGCCTGACGCATCATACGAGCCCATTCTTGTTTGTTTTCGTAGTATGTTGGGATAATTTCATTTTCAATAATGTTCATCATGCATTCATGATCTTTCCAATGACGTTCTTCCCAAGGCATTTCATCATCAAGTTCAGGGTACTCGATTGTATAACCGTTGATACCGTTGAATGTACCTTCCACAGTCCAACCATCAAATGTTGACAAGTGAAGTGCTCCGTTAGCGTTTGCAGACATACCTGATGTACCTGATGCTTCAAACGGTCTAAGTGGAGTGTTCAACCAAATATCAGAACCACGTTTCAATTTGCCTGACAATTCAAGTTCATAACCCGGAAGCACAACAACATTTTTCAAGCTGTGTGAACGGTTAAGAAGTTTGTTGAACATTTCTTTACCCATAACATCATCTGGGTG